>DASVCP010000430.1:0-6543 GCA_036381555.1 Gammaproteobacteria bacterium | reverse complement strand
GCGGTGCAATTTTCTTCACCTTTGCCAGACCCAGTGTTTCAAGGATACGGATATAAAACCAGCCGATATCGAATTCCCACGGCTTGATGGAAAACTTCGCCGAACTGGGATAAGAGTGATGATTGTTGTGCAACTCTTCACCGCCTATCCAAACCGCCCACGGCCACATGTTGGTGGAATCGTCGGTGGTCTCGTAGTTGCGATAACCCCAATAATGACCGATGCCGTTGATACCGCCGGCGGCGTGCAACGGAATCCATATCATCTGGATCGCCCAGATCGTCAGACCGATGGGACCGAACAGCAACAGGTCGATCGCCATCATGATGTAAATACCGAAGTTGGGCCAGCTGCCCGCGTAAAGCTTGTTTTCCAGCCAATCGTCGGGCGTGCCATGCGTATAGCGTTCGAGCGTTTCGCGATTGGCGGCTTCCTTACGGTAAAGTTCTGCGCCCTGGAAAAAAACCTTTCTAATGCCGTATATCCGCGGACTGTGCGGATCCTGCTCGGTTTCGCACTTGGCGTGATGCTTGCGATGCACGGCGACCCATTGACGCGTGGACATGCCGGTGGCGATCCAAAGCCACATACGGAAGAAGTGCTGCAAGACAGGGTGCAGATCCAGCGCCACATGAGCCTGACTGCGATGCAGGTACAGCGTAACCGCCGCGATGGTAATCTGCACCATCACCAGCGTAACCAAAACATAACCCCACCAGGGCAAGTCGAGTAAACCGTTAAAAAAGGACATGAACTCTCCTTAAAATCAAACAATAAATGCTACAACATACTAACGGCACACCTGAGCCGATTCTATAGGAAATTGTCTGCAAACCAATAGGGGAATTTTCCCAGGCGTTTTATATAGTTACGCCATAATAAACCTGTTACCGTCGATTTTGTTGTTTATTATCAACTTTCCTGTTTATGCAATAACAGATTGCCACAATAGTCTACTTCGACTGTCCAGTCCGGCGTTATCAACGTGGTGGCCACGGATTCCAGCACAATGGCAGGTCCGTAAAATTTCCAACCGGGCGGCAAGGTCGAGCGCTGAAAGCAAGGCGCTTTCCCGTTCACGCCATGGACATCGACGAATTCAAACGGGGTGATGGCCGTTGTTTGCTGCGCGGTTAGCGGGGTTAGCGCGGGTATCGTCACCGGCGGAGGCGGCGCCTGCACTTTCACTCTGGCATTGACAAGTTCAACCGGTAAATCCATTGCATGGCCGTAGGTCCGCTGATGCGCAATATGAAAGTCATCAGCACTTTGTCCTGTCGAGTGCCAGGGGATCTCAAGCGTATAAGACTGCCCGCGGTAGCGTAAATCCACCGACCGATGAATTGTTATTGCCCGGGCATCCTGACCTTCCGCGACCAACTCGGCGATACCGTCGCTTACCAGGGTTTCAAACAATTTATTCAGTCCTGCCTCGGACAAACACTCCAACGATTCGTTCACCGTTCTGGATAACAGGCGCTGCCGGGGAGCCACCAGCATCCCCAGCGCCGACAAAACCCCGCCATGCACCGGCACCATGGCCTGCCGCATATTCATCAGCTCCGCCAACGCGCAAACATGCAGCCCGCCGGCGCCGCCAAACGAAACCAGGGTATGATTCTTAACATCGATACCCCGTTGTACGGATATTACCCGCAACGCCTGCGCCATGTGCTCATTGGCCAGACGGATAACACCCTCCGCAACCTGTTCTATCGTCATGTCCAGGCTCCCCGCCAGAGTGGCGGCTGCACGCCGCGCCACCCCCGCATCGAGGTGCAGATTACCCCCCAGCGCTGCCTCAGCAGGCAACCGGCCAAGAATAAGATTGGCGTCGGTTACGGTGAAATGACGTCCACCGCGGCCGTAGCAGGCGGGTCCCGGGTTCGCGCCGGCCGATTCCGGGCCTACCTGCAACAACCCCCCCGGATCAAGCCAGGCAATCGAGCCGCCGCCGGCGCCGATGGTATGCATGTCCACCATGGGAACGGCCACCGGATAGGCGCCTATCCGCCCTTCGGTGGTCAGGCGAATTTCACCCTCAATCAACGCCACATCGGTCGACGTACCCCCCATGTCAAAGGTAAGCAGCCTGTTACGATGGCTTAAGCGACCGATTTCCCTGGCGCCCGCCAGACCGCCGGCCGGCCCCGACAACAGCAGGTGGACTGTCCGGCGGCCGGCGCTTGCGGCATCCGCGGTGCCCCCCGTGCTTTGCATAATACTGATCGGCGTGCTTTTCAGCGCGGCCTTCAACCGGCCAAGATAGCGATGCATCAACGGACCCAGACTGGCATTGATCCAGGTGGCGATGCCGCGTTCGTATTCGCGGTATTCCGGCAGCACTTCCGAGGCAAGCGAGACAAACAACTCATCGGGCAGAACAGCGGCAATTTGCCGTTCCTGCGCGGAGTCGCGAAAAGAAAACAGCATATTGATCGCCGCCGCCTCGACAGCCTGGGCGCGCAATTGCGCCGCCAGTTCCGCCAACTGCTCCGCCGCCAGCGGCTGCAACTCCTCACCCGCCGCCGACAGGCGGGCGTCAAGTTCGAAACACAGCTCTGCCGCTACCGGCGGCTTTACGGGTGCAGGTGAAAAATCGTACAGCCCGGCTCTTGCCTGGCGGCCTATCGTCAGGAGATCTTTTAACCCCCGATTGGTGATATAGGCGGTTCTTACACCCTTGCCTTCCAGCAAAGCATTGGTGGCAACTGTCGAACCGTGGATCAACTGCACCTCGGCGGGATCGATTGCCAGATCGCGAATGCCTTGCAGAATCGCATTTTCAGGCTGTTCGGGAGTGGATAATACTTTGTGGATATGCAGCGCGGCGCCGTCATAATAGACAAAATCGGTAAATGTCCCGCCGGTATCAACGCCGAGAAATTTCATTGTTGACGCATTTCCCTTGTTATTTTCCGGTTCTCGAATATTATTCGCCATCTGCCACAGAGAGTTAGCGGAATTCAAGAATATAAGTATTGAAGTATGAAAACAACGGCGGCCTAAATTCTTTAATTCTTTTATACTTCTATTCTAAATTTCAACCTTTAGCCCTGCGTGTTCACTGTTGTGAAAATAGAAGCGCCGAATAAAATGGCAGAGTCAACCGCCCACAAGCTTGTTGTAGCCGACCGGTTAAGCCGGCGTTACGGGCGGTTGCAGGCGGTCTGCGATGTCAGCTTCACCCTTGACAAAGGCGAAGTATTGGGGTTTCTGGGACCGAATGGGGCCGGCAAGTCGACCACCATGCAAATGCTCTGTGGCTGCCTGGCGCCGACGGAGGGCGGCATCCGTATCAACGGCGTCGATCTCCTCGAGGATCCGCTCGCGGCCAAGCGGCAAATCGGTTTTTTACCGGAACAACCGCCGTTGTACGCTGAACTTACGGTCGACGAGTATCTCCGCTACAGCGCCCGACTGCGCAGAGTGGCCAGGAGCAGGCTCGGGGCAGCCGTCGCGACCGTCAAGGAACGCTGCGGACTGACCGACAGCGGCCGCCGCCTGATCGGCAACCTGTCCAAAGGCTACCAGCAGCGGGTCGGCATTGCCCAGGCGATCGTTCATTCGCCGCCGGTGGTGATCCTGGACGAGCCGACCGTCGGCCTGGACCCGATTCAGATTCGGGAGATCCGCGACCTTATCAGAACGCTTGGAAACGATCACGGCGTGATTCTCTCGACGCACATCCTGCCGGAAGTGCAAATGACCTGCAATCGCGTGCAGATTATTCACCGCGGCAAACTGGTGTTCAGCGACAGTATCGACAATCTCAACCGGCAGACACAGGCAGACAGTCTGTTGCTGGCCTTGCGCAACAAACCCGCCGTCACCGAGTTGGAAGCGGTCGATGATGTCAGCGAGGTCGAAACCCTGCCCGACGGACGCTTCCGCATACGATTCGTGCCCGATCGCTCGCCGGCGGACCGCCTCGTCACGTTGAGCGTGGAACATAACTGGGGATTAACCGAACTGACACCGGAAAACCGTACGCTCGAGCAAATCTTCATCATGCTGACCCATGCAGACCAAAGTGGAGAGGCGACGACATGAGCCTGCTTATCGCCGGTCGCGAACTGCGTTCCCTGTTCATCCCGCCGCTGGCCTGGTCGATCCTGGGCGTGGTACAGGGGATACTCGCCTGGGTTTACCTGGTCCAGCTGGACAACTTCATTACCCTGCAAGCGCGTTTGTCGACCCTCGAAGGCGCGCCCGGCGTCACCGATATGATTGTCATGCCGCTGTTCAGCCTGCTCGGCATCCTGCTGCTGTTGGTGATGCCGTTGATCACCATGCGCCTGATCAGCGAGGAACGCCGCAACAAAACACTGCCCCTGTTTCTGTCTTCGCCGGCGCCTGTCAAAGATATCGTAATCGGCAAGTTTCTGGCGGTGTTGGGTTTTGTCGGTGTCATGCTGGCGCTGCTGATCCTGATGTCGTTAGCCATGGCGCTCGGCACCAGCCTGGATTACGGTCAGGTTGCCGCGGGACTGCTGGGACTGTTTCTGATGCTGGCGGCGTTTGCCGCAATCGGTCTTTATATTTCCTGCCTCACCCAGCATCCCACCGTCGCGGCAGTGGTTACCTTCGGCGTATTGTTCATGCTGTGGATCGTAAATTGGGCGACGCAGGCGGGCGCTGAAACCGATACGGCCTTGCGCTGGCTTTCCATCGTGCAGCATCAGGAATCCTTTTATCGCGGCCTGGTCGACACCGCCGATATCTTTTATTACCTGCTGATCATCGGATTGTTTTTATTGTTAAGCGTGCGCAGGCTGGACGCCGAGCGCCTGCAAACCTGAGGGGAGCCGTCAAGTCAAATGCAACTAACCGGCAAAACACGCAAACAACTTGCGTTGCAAAACCTGATCTACTACGGGCTGCTGCTGGTGGTGTTCGGACTGCTGGCCTGGGTAAGTGTGCGCTACAGTTGGCAAAGCGACTGGTCTGCCGGTGCCCGCAATACATTAAGCGACGCCAGCCTGGCCGTTTTGGAACAACTTCAAGGCCCCGTGGAAGTCAGTGCATTCATAGGCGAAGACGAAATCACCCGCCAGGCGATACGTGAACTGTTGGCTAGATATCAACGCCACAAGCGAAACCTCAAGCTGGCCTTTATCAACCCGGACACCAACCCCGCCCGGGTTCGTGCTCTGGGCGTCGCCAGTAGCGGCGAATTGCTGATCGACTATCGCGGCAGAACCGAAAGATTGCAACAGCTCAGCGAACAAACGCTGACCAACGCCTTGCAACGACTGGCGCGTGACGAGGACCGCTGGGTGGTTTTTCTGTCCGGTCATGGCGAACGCGATCCTTACGGACAGGCCAACCATGCTTTCAGCGAGTTCACACGCCGGCTGACCGACAAAGGCTTCCATGTGCAAACGCACAGCCTGCTGGAAAGCGCCGGGATTCCCGGCAACACCCATGCGCTTGTTATCGCCGATCCGCGCAGCGCTTATTTGCCGGGCGAAGTCGGATACATCGCACAATATCTGCAAACCGGCGGCAACTTATTGTGGCTCACCGAACCGGGGGACTTAAAAGACCTGCAACCGCTGGCCGAAGCGCTGGGCTTTTCACTGTTACCGGGCGTTATCGTTGATGCAGCCACGCAAAGCTTCGGTATCGAGCAGGCGGATTTCGCCCTGGTGTTGAACTATCCGTATACACCGATCACGCCGGACTTCGCGCAGTTCACCTTGTTTCCGCAGGCAGCCGGCTTGAAACTGCACGCGCAAAACATCCTCGGACTGCGGGCGAAACCCTTTCTGCAAACGCTGCCACGCAGTTGGACAGAAACCGGACCAATAGAGGGTACGATTACTTTTAACGAAAACTCGGCTGAAACAGCCGGCCCCGTTACTCTGGGTGTGAGCCTGAGCCGATCGGTGGATCCGAACAGCGGCGATTCGCCTGGGCGCGAACAACGGGTGGTGGTCATTGGCGACAGCGATTTTTTATCGAACGCCTTTCTCGGCAACGGCGGCAATCTGGAACTGGGGCTCAATATTTTCAACTGGCTGAGTCACGACGATCAGTTCATTAATATTGCGCCGATCGGCGCCCCCGACACTCAACTACAACTCACCGACTTGCAGGTGATGGTGATCGCCATCTTGTTTTTTCTGGTGCTGCCGTTGGGATTTGTCGCCACCGGCTTGATAATATGGTTGAAGCGCCGCAAGCTGTGACGACATGAGCGACACGCTAAAAACCCGGTTATGGATCAACATTGCATTGGTCGCCGGCGCCGTTCTTCTGGCTCTGATTTTGTGGTTAAACCCGGGGAAGACACCCGACTACGTGCCGCTCAGCAAGCTGGACAAGTCCTCGATTAAACTTATCGATATCCGAACCGGCACAAAACCGCAAATTACGCTTGAGAAACACGACAGTGACTGGTTGCTCGTCAAACCTTTCAGCATCGCCGCCAATACTTCCCGAGTCAACGCCATCCTCAATCTGTTGACAACCTATGCGGATGCGTATTATCCGGCAGGCCAACTGGATCTCGATCAATTTGGTTTACTTCCGCCCGCA
>DASVCP010000429.1:0-4881 GCA_036381555.1 Gammaproteobacteria bacterium | reverse complement strand
CCAACCACCGCCACGATGTACTTTCTGTTCTTATCGTTGCCTATATAGCCTGCATCGATCTGGTCGACAAGTGAGAACTCGAAATCCTCACAACTCTTAGTCTTCGAGTAAGGCTCTGTCTCCGTCATATCAATGTAAGTTACGCCACCCTTGCGCATATCGGCGTGGATGAAATCCTTGTACTGAACGGCCATGCCAAAATTGCCGTTCGAAAGCATGGCGTCGCGCAGGGCTGTGTGGTTTGTTTCTTTGCTTTTCTGATCCTTGTTTTCGGCTGTGAAATCCATGGCCTGACCCAGTGCATGCGAATCGAGGAAATTTCCCGTCAATGGCACCAACGGACCGGGCGCCAGCCCTTCTTTTACCCGGGTGACCGTATCGTTTTCCCCGATCTGATAGATAATGACAGTGGGAGATTGGCGATAGTGCGGTTTGAAATGCACTATGGCTTCCAGATTGCCGTCATTGTCCAGGTCATGGAACAGCATGTTTTCAACGGCTACCCGGTAATGCTTGTCCTCGAAAACTTCGGGGTAGTCTTTCTCCAGGATGAAATCTCTGAGCAGCTTGACTTCTCTCGGTGCCCGGTCGAAAAGTTTTTCGTCAGCCGGATTGTCCGAGGAACTGACCCCGTCATAGGTTATTTTTAAGCTGGAGACCTTGCCGTCGACTTCCTCAAAGCTGAAATTCTCACCGTAAAAGTTTATGAACGTATTGGGAAGCTGCTCGCCGGTTTTCAGATCGGTGGCTTCCCGCCTGTGATCAGGCTTACCGAATTTCTTGATGGCTTTCTTGGTGGAGCTTCCCAGGTCGATCCCGTCCAACCCCAGCCCCTTGGGATTCTTCTCGCCAGTCAACTGAATCGAGTAAACCAAGCCGGAGTCCACCTGGCTGGCAAAGGCCGCATAGTGATCGTCAAAAATAAACGCATACACCTTCAAACCGTTATCGAGGTCGATAGCCTGACTCGGTTCGCCAAGCTTGTCTTTCACTTTTTGCATGGAATCGCCCAGGCTGAACCCATAAAGACTGGTATAAGTCTCGGCCCAAACCGACGGCATTGACAGAAGTGTGGCGACCAGAAACAGGATCTTTTTCATTTGAACTTACCGAAAATCAAGGGTTGAATGATTTTAACTCTTCTCGCCGTGCTTCATTCGGGGAAGGCAGTGTTCAGGTTGTTCCATGAAATCAATCAAACACATCAATACGCTGCTTCTCATGAATCGAATGCGATGAAAGATAGCCCTCGACCAGTTCGTTTTTTAACAGGGCGAATATCCGCTCGCCGATAAAAAACGGCCGCGAGGAGCCGTACCAGTCGTAACACGATATGTTGCAGTCGCCATAATTTTGCCATTGAATTTCACGGTCGCCGGACAGGGTGCCCATGTCATAAAACGACAGATCGGCCGTCAGGCCGAAGTATTGCATATCGACGGCCGGCAGCGCGTCGTAGTACACGCCGTCAACCTCTTTCTCTTCAAGGAATGAAATATGCAGAGGTATGCCGAACATGCCGCCGTCTTCCAAGGGGCGATAGTTGAAGCCGTGGCTGCGCGTTTCGGCGAGCTCGCTTTCGGGGGTTGAGATTGTGCCGGCGATGGAAGGGGCGGCCGAGAGCGAGATGCTCGTATAAACGGTTTCAGCGGTTTCGCCCTCGCGACTGCCGATCAACAGGGCATGGTCGCCGATGGGTTGAATGTCCGAAACGCCGAAGTCGCTTTCGAGCAGGGTATCCGGGCTGCTGCCCGTGATATCGGCGATATATATTTTCGAAGAACTGTCTCGGCGCTCGTTGCTCGTGTAGACAAGGTGGTCGTTAACGTAGCGGTTTTCCCGCCAACCGTCCGCATAGAAAGGAATGATGTGAACGTTGTCCGCGGGAAGTTTGAGAATGGCGTTGGAAAACATATTCAGCGGTATGCGCGCCCAGTAGGCATTTTCGCCGTTATCGGAAGGAAGTTCCTGACCCTCGCCGGCAATATAGAGGTTTCCATGCCGTTCGGAAAAAGAAAACTGGTTGAGGGGGCGGCCGTAAACCTCCACCGCCGTGACCTCCGGGCCGGCCAGAGGCAGGCGATAAATTACCGAGACTTCTTCCTCGCCCAGCGAATCATAACGGTCATCCTCAAACGCACGCCGGATGACAGACATGGGCGTTTGCATGATATCCGCCGCCCAGCCGGGGGATGTTCCCCACATGTACAGCGCGTCGGGTGAAACGTAATGGGTTTCGATGTGGTCGGCGATGATGCTGCGGGCCGAGCAGCTCAGTCTTTCCGCGTCGAGCGGGCAGACGGCCGCGGTGTAAATCTGCGGGTAAGCCGAGTGCTGCACAGGGCTGAAAACGGCATGGCTGCCGAAAAGCGGGTAGAGGTCCAGTTTTTCGCCGTTGCGGTCAACCAGCATGACCCTGGGGTTGTAGACGGAATCGAAGGTTTTCGCGTCGAGATAATTCTCCAGCGACAACACCAGCTTGCCGTCCACCAACCGGCCGGCGTAGTTTTCGGAGTCATAGTAGTCGGTGGATTCGATCAGGTAGGTTTTCGAGTAGGCGAATTTTCCGTCGTTCCCCAGCTCGAAGAACACCAGCTCCGACGCGCCCAGTTCATAACTGTAACCGATCACCACCAGCGTGTTGCCGTGGACCAGCAGCTCGTCATACCAGGCATCGTGCGGCCAGGTGGGCGGCGAAACGTCGATCCGGTCGACTTTCTTCAACCGCCCGGCGCCGTCATGGTCCAGGTCAACACTGTAAAGCCGCCCCTGGCGCAGAATGACCAGATAGCGCCCGGTAAATTTGACGATGTCGCCTTCATCCACACCGGCTTCCTGGTTGTTGGTGATGCTGGGCCCGATCGAAGCGCGAAGCCCGCTCACGACGACCTCTTCGAGTCCGCCCCTGGACCTGGACCGCCTGACGTCCGCTCCCATTTGCCGGATTCTTTCGACTCTGTCGGCGTACGCCTTGGCCTGGTCGAACGAGGTAAACGCCCGCAGGGATCTGTCGACCCGGAATTTGGCGTCGCTGAGCGGGATGTCGTCTAAGGTGGCGCAGCCGCCAAGCGTGAGGAGCGCGGCGGCAAGGATAAGACGGTTGGTCATTCGATCCATGGATAAGCCCTCGTGTTAATTATTTCGCTCGGGAATGATTATAGCCCCACCGTTTCCATTTTACGGACTGTTTTTACATGGCAGTGCCTTGCCTGGTGTTCACCCGGTATTTCTTGACGCATCGGTGTCCGCGTTCATCCTCATAAGGGCCGTTAAAGCAAAGTGATTGCGTTTCGGCGTCGATGTAAGGCCGTTGCGCCGGATCGTAAGGGTTGTGCACTGCCGGAACGGCGGTTGAACCTTGCATCATCTCCATCCATTGCGTGCGTGTCAGCGGCAACACCGCATTCACCAGGGCGATTTTGCAGTCGATATCGTTGAGGCGGGCGACATAAATGCTGTAAGCGTCACTGCTTGCCATCAGGCCGAGCAGCCAGCCGATAAAGTTGCGCAAGCTGAAAGGCGCCCGGGTAGGCAAATCCGCGTTAATGTGCTGGTAGAATGCAGGCGGAGGGAACAGGGCAAGCCGATCGATCGAACTGTGTATCCGGAAAACATCATTGACGGTCATATGCGGTTTGAATGCCGAGCCGACCATCCAGTGGGGAATATCCAGTTCTTCACCGAGGGTCCGCGGATTTTCATTCATATAAAGCAGTGTGTTGGCGCTCATCCCGAATTCGCGGATCATCGGCCGGTGCAAGGAGCGCTCGTCATCTGTGAGCAAGCCAAGCGGCATGGGCGGATCGATTGAGGAGTCGTAAACGTTGGCCAACAGCTCAAGATTGTTAGCCAGCATCATGGTCAAAACGAGCTTGTAAATCAGGCTGTCGGCAAGAATCAGATGCCTTCTGATGTTCTCGATGTCGCGATAGAGCGCTTCCAGCGCCCCGGAACGATTTCCCTGCATGACATCGAGTATGGCCTGCAACTGAACCAGCCTGTTACCCCGCGAAACGTACTGGTATGGCGGGTATGCTTCGTAATAGTTCGGCCAGGTCAGGGTTTTGAACGCGGGCAACCGGATGAATTCGCGGTAACGGTCAAGCAGTATCGCTTGCGTTTCCAGCTCCCGCCGAATCGCTTCCGGGTTGTCGAACAGCCGCTGCAGGCAGCCGTCTTCGTTGTTGTGGCAGTAGGCATCGCCCCGGGGTAACGGCAACGGCTCTTCCCAGCTGAAATCGATAACGCCGGAACCGTCTTTCCGCATAACCGCCTCGGCTTCACGATACGCGGCGAGCTGTTGCCTGCCGAACACTTCGGGTTCGTCCGACGCTTCGGCGGCTATGCCCAGCAGGTAATAATAGCCGTTACCGTCAACGTCCTCGGTATTGTTGGCGATCTCCAGCCAGGCTTCCGCCTCTGGGTTGAGCGGGTCGTCTGTCAGCATGACGGCGATCAGCAGGGCCAGGATGGCGAGGGCTTCGAGGCTGAGGATGTGGACGGTGTTCATGTTTTATACCTTTGTTCATTGCCGGCGTTTTAGGTTGGTGCGCAGTGGCGGAACATCATGGATTTAATATCAATTAACCCCGTGTTCCCCGTGATATGAAGCATTTGATCTGGATTTTGCTTTTACCTCTAAATCGCTCTACTCCGTGACAGATAAATGCTCCTTGCGTTATCTGCACTTCCGCCATCCATGGCGGTCGCGCTTTGTAGTTAAAGCCTTTGATTTTGCCTTGGCTTTTCGCTCTTAACCTAAATTGTTTTTCTCCGGCAGATTTTTGCTCCTGCAAAATCTGCACTTCCGCCATCCTTGGCGGTCGTGCGCTTCATGGTTAAAGCCTTTGATCCTGACTTGGCTTTAGCTCTTAACCTATT
>DASVCP010000428.1:0-8607 GCA_036381555.1 Gammaproteobacteria bacterium | reverse complement strand
ATCGTCGTCGTTCATGTCCTTGCGGGGCGCCTTGTCGTGCCAGTTGGCGTCCAGCACAGCCGCCGTTTCCGTGTAGAGCGCTTTACCTTTCAAGTCGCGATTGCCGAAGTATTCCACTTTAAGGCCGGGTTTGCGGCCGTCCGACGAGAACAGCACCTCGCTGGGCAATGTTTCAAACATCGGGAAATTGTCGGCAAGCTCGGAGCCTTTTGCATAGAGCACTTTTGTGCCGGGGGAAACGGCTTCGCGAATGCCGCGCAGGGGTGTCACAACATCCGAGGGTACGCCGTTATAGTTACCGAGCAACATCAGCCATTGATCGGCATTTGGGCCGATAACGGCGAGTGTGCCCAGGTCTTTTTTGAGCGGCAGCACGCCGTCGTTTTTCAGCAGTACCATTGATTTGCGGGCCACTTCACGCGCCAGTTTCTTATGCGCGTCGCTGTCGACCACGCTGTAGGGAATCTGCGCATATTCGACGCGCTCGGCAGGATCGAACATGCCCAGTTTGAATCTTGCGGTGAACAGGCGTTTTACCGCGGTGTCGACGTGCGCTTCGGTCACCAGCCCTTTTTGCACCGCTTCCACCAGGAACGGGTACACCTCGGTTCCGCAATCCAGGTCGGTTCCCGCTTTCACGGCCATGGCCGCGGCTTCGGCAGGAGTCTCGGTGACTTTGTGGTGTTTATGGATGTCGTCCAACGCCCAGCAGTCGGAAACGACGTAGCCGGGGAAATCCCATTCTTCGCGCAGAATATCCTGCAAAAGATATTCGCTGCCACAGGCGGGTTCGCCGTTGACCCGGTTATAGGCGCACATCAACGAATAGGCGCCGCCTTCCAGGATACCGGTGCGGAACATCGGCAGATAGGTTTCACGGAAATCGCGTTCGCCGATCACGGCATCAAAGGTGTGACGTTCGGGTTCGGGGCCGCTGTGAACGGCGAAGTGCTTAACCGTGGCGACCGTTTTCAGATAGTCGGGATTGTCTCCCTGTAATCCTTGAACGAACTGCACGGCCAGCCTGCCCGTCAGGAACGGGTCTTCACCGTAGGTTTCCTGGCCGCGGCCCCAGCGCGGGTCTCTGAACAGGTTGATATTGGGCGACCAGATGGTCAATCCCTGGTATCTAAGGCGTTTCCCATTGCGAACATACTCGTGGTGTTTTGCCCTGGCTTCGTCTGATATCGTCGTGGCCATCTCGAATATCAGGTTTTCGTCCCAGGTTGCAGCCAGGCCGATGGCTTGCGGGAAAGACGTGGCCAAACCGGAACGCGCCACGCCGTGCAGCGCTTCGTTCCACCAGTTGTACTCCGGCACGCCGAGCCGTTCGATGGCGGGCGCGACATCCAGCATCTGTGAAACTTTTTCTTCCAGCGTCATGCGGCCGACAAGGTCGTTGACGCGCTCTTCTATCGGCAGATCGGGGTTAAGATATTTTTCGGTTTGCGCCTGTGCCTGCCAGGAGGTCCCGGCGAGGAGAATCGCCAGCATCCCGGTCGCTGATAATCCGGGTTTTTTGTTTTGCGAACAATTGGCCTTGGTCGTTATTTTCATTTGTCTGTCCTCGTCGGTTACTCAATTCAGAAAACCTGTCCTCTCGCCGAGGTCGCAGGGAAATTAAAGTAATGCTTTTAATTTGCTGGTTTTTCCTCCGCGTTCCCCGCGTCACTGCGAGAGTAACCCGCGATCGCTAGCCTCCTCTTCCAGGAGCAAAGGGAAAGGAAAGGTTTTTGTAGTACTCCAGTGTATGCGCCGGCTGTTCGTATTGTTTGGGAATCGGCATGCCGGAGAACGTTTGGAAATAAGTCAGGCAGGCGTCGCGCCACCAGACCGCTTCCTTTTCCTGGATGGCGAGAAACGCTTCGACGTCGCGGTAACGCTGTTCGTCGATCAGATCTTTAAGTGACGACCAGGTTTTTTGCATTTCGCGCACCGTGTTAACACCTTGATTGTAACGGTAAACCAGTTCATCCCACAGTTTGCGGCCCGAGTCTGTTTTGTAGTCCCAGGGGAGGTGGTGGAACCAGAGCAGAAACTTCTCCGGTGTGCGTTCGGGGTCGTTGAAAATTTCGTTGAGTGGCGGGAAGTACTGGCTGACCGCGTCGCTGCCTGAGCGGGTGCGGTCGAAGCCGATGCCCTGCTTGTCGGCGCGATGATAATAAACCGGGTTCCACTCGGGTCTCGACAGTTCGCTCACCCAGGGGGCCGGCCCGTAATGGTGGCCGGTGCCCATAATATGATGCAAGCCGAGCGGCGTCATGTAATCGACTGCCGCCTGCCATGAACCCAGCATCATTCTTTTGGCGGGTTCGACAAATGCCGTACTGTTGGTAAATGTCATCCGCAGCCATTCGTCGGCGATCGCTTCGGCTGACAGTGTGTGGTCCCAGGCCAGCCTTCCATAGGCGTACCAGTTGGCCTGGTCGAAATGCGATCCCGACCAGTTGCGGTCGTTGCCGATATTCGAGACGCCGGCGATGGCGGTGTGGGAATAATCGTGCAGGCTGCCGTCGATCACTTTGGCCACTTGCGAGCCTTCGCCGTTTGCATAGGTATCGGCGTCGAGCACTTCTTTATATTGCGGCGCCAGGTAAACCAGGTGCGTGGCGAAGCCGGTGTATTCCTTGGTGATCTGGAACTCCATCATCAGCGGCGTTTCGGGCATGGCGCCGAACAGCGGGTGGAACGGCTCGCGCGGCTGGAAATCGATCGCGCCGTTTTTCACCTGGATCAGTACATTGTCGCGGAATTTACCGTCCAGCGGCTTGAACTCGTTGTACGCCTGCTTGGCGCGATCGGTGCGGTCTTCGGCTGAGTATACAAATGCCCGCCACATCACCAGGCCGCCGTACGGCGCCAATGCGTCGGCCAGCATGTTGGCGCCTTCCGCGTGGCTGCGCCCGTAATCGCCGGGACCGGGTTGGCCTTCGGAATTGGCCTTGACCAGGAATCCGCCGAGGTCGGGGATTTTGCGATAGATTTCTTCGGCCTTGTCTTTCCACCACTGCTGCACCTTGGGGTCGAGCGGGTCGGCCGATTTCAATCCGCCGATTTCGATCGGCGAACTCCAGCGCACGGCCAGGTAAAGGCGGATGCCGTAAGGCCGGAATACGCCGGCCAATGCCGCGAACTTGTCGAGATACTGACCGCTGAGCACCAGGGCATTGGCGTTGACATTGGTCAGCGAGGCGCCGTTGATGCCGATGGAGGCATTGGCGCGGGCGTAATCCGTGTAACGGGGATAAAGGTAATCCGGCAGCTTGTGCCAGTCCCATAACGAGAAGCCGGCGTAACCGCGCTCCACGGTCCGGTCCAGGTTGTCCCAGTGGTTGAGCACGCGATGCTGGATGCGCGGCGACTGGACGATTTTCAGCGAGCCGATATCGCTGTGTGTTTGCAGCAGTCGCAAAAAATGATAAGCGCCATATAACACGCCAATATCGGTATTGGCCATGATGAGCGTCACGGGCGTATCGTCTATTCGGGACGATTCGATGATAAAGCCTTCCTTGCCCGCCTGTTGCAGTTCGGCTTTCCCGCCGAGGCCTCGCAACGTACGGGGAGTGCCGATAACCACCGCGCCTTTTTCAAGCGTGCCCGGCTTTTCCACCATCGGTACGTCTTTGCCAAGCAAGCCTCTTATGCCGGTGCTGAGTTCTTCTTTTGCCGCTCGCAGGGGCTGAGAATCTCCCGGCGCCACAATCGATGTAATCGACCGCCGGTATTCCCGCAGAGTTTTTTCGTCTGTAACAGGATCGTATCGCAGCCATAACCGGTACCCGTCCTCCGCGGTGGCGGCCGTGGCGGCGAAAATCAAAACAAGGAGACAAAGCCTGGCGAAAAAGATTTTCATGTGATCGCTTAAATCCGGGAACTTGTACGGCGGGTAATAGTCACTTTGACTCTATCGGTTAATATACTAGTATTGCCTGATGATGCAAACCATTTTATCGGAATGCCGCGTCCTGAAGAATGCAATGCGTAATTTCGGTCTTAAGTGCGTGCCCGACACCCTGGCGATTGTCAACGTGATGCCTTTATATAGATATGTTATCCGCCAGGAGTTCAATATTTCCTTATTATCAGGGGAGAGCGGTTCGTGATTAAAAGTATAAAAACCACTGCGGCCTTATTGCCTTGTCTTCTTGCGTTGCTTCTGCAGCCGGCTTTCGGCGAAGTCAGGCTGCCGCGATTGATCGGTGACGGCATGGTGCTGCAAAGAGACGCGGATGTGACTGTCTGGGGCTGGGCGGACCCCGGCGAGAAAGTGTCGGTGGCATTCAGAAACAAAACTTATCGCGGCGTTGCCGGGAAGGACGGCCGCTGGAAAGTGCAACTGTCGAATTTGAAAGCTGGCGGCCCGGATCGCATGGAGATTGTCGCCAAAAACCGCATTACCCTGAACGACATCTATGCCGGCGATATCTGGATTTGTTCGGGTCAGTCGAACATGGAATTGACCATGGCAAGGGCGAAGCCGCTTTACGAGAGTGAAATCCGCAATTCCGCAAACCCGAATATTCGCCATTTCAACGTCCCCGACCGGTATAACTTCAAGCATCCCGAGGACGACCTGCTTGGCGGCAAGTGGGAAGCCGCGAACCCGGAGTCTGTGCTCGGGTTCACCGCCGTAGGTTATTTCTTTGCCAAAGAGTTGTATGACAGGTATAAGATTCCCATCGGGTTAATCAATGCCAGTCTGGGCGGGTCGCCGGTTGAGGCTTGGTTGAGTGAGGAAGCCTTGAGACGGTTTCCGCACCACCTCGCAACGGCGATGAAGTTCAGAGACGATGCATTGATTCAACAAATCACCGAACACGACAAAAGAACCAGCGATGCTTGGTACGGTTTGTTGAATGAACGCGACGAGGGACTAAAGCCCGGTCACAAATCCTGGGCGGATCCCGCATATGATGCGTCGAGCTGGCCTGTGATGGAGTTGCCGGCATATTGGGATGGAACGGAACTGGGGCCGGTAAACGGCGTAGTCTGGTTCCGCAGGGAAATCACGGTGCCCGCTTCGATGGCCGGCAAACCGGCCAAACTGCTGATGGGCCGGATCGTGGATGCCGATGAAACGTACGTTAACGGCAAACTTATCGGATCGGTTTCCTATCAGTATCCGCCAAGACGATACGAAGTCCCGGCCGGCGTACTCAAAGCGGGAAAGAATGTCATCGCCGTGCGGGTGATCAGCAATGCGGGCCGCGGCGGGTTCATAAAAGATAAGCCGTACCGGCTTTCCGTCGATGGAAATGTAATCGATCTGACCGGCGAGTGGCGCTACCGGTTGGGCGCGACCATGGAGCCGCTGGAACCGCAAACATTTATTCGCTGGAAACCGATGGGATTGTATAATGGCATGATCGCCCCTTTGTTGAATTATTCAATCAAGGGCGTGATCTGGTATCAGGGCGAATCCAACGCCGGTAATCCGGCCGAATATGGGCGTACTTTTCCCGCGCTGATTAAAGATTGGCGCCGGCAATGGGATCAGGGCACATTTCCGTTCTTATACGTTCAACTGCCGAATTACATGGAAGCGAAGGAACGGCCCTCAGAAAGCGAATGGGCGGAGCTCAGGGAGGCGCAGTTACAGGCGCTGCGTTTGCCCCGGACGGCCATGGCTGTTGCCATCGATTTGGGCGAATGGAACGATATACATCCGTTGAATAAAGAAGATATCGGCAAACGTCTGTCGCTTGCGGCGCGGAAAGTCGCTTACGGCGAAAAGGATGTTGTGCATTCCGGGCCCCTTTACAAGTCCATGAAAATCAAGGGTGACAAAATCATTCTGTCGTTCAGCAACGTTGGAAGCGGGTTGATCGCGAAAGGGAACGATGAACTGCGGCGGTTTGCGATCAGCGGGGCCGATAAGCAGTTCGTGTGGGCCAGGGCACGTATCGAAGGCGACAAGGTGGTGGTCTGGAGCGATGCGATAGACGAGCCGGTGGCCGTGCGTTACGCCTGGGCCGACAATCCGCAAGGCGCCAATTTATATAATAAGGAAGGCCTGCCGGCGTCGCCGTTCAGAACAGATGATTTTTAAAAAACTTGTCCTCTCGCTGAGGCGTAGAGGCCGCAGAAATCAAAAGATTGCTTTTAACTTTCTTGTTATTCCTCTGCGTCCCCCCAAGATCCTGCGTGATCGATTCTTAAGAACCTGTTCTCTCGCTAAGACGCAGAGGCTGCTGAGAAATACAATTGCTATTCAAAGAGTTTTTATTATTTGCGGACTTTTTCCTCTGGCAACCCATTGACAATGCGTGTAATGCCGCGTTTCATCGTAGCCTCTCCAAAGTTGAGCAAGTACCCAAGTTTCATTTTGGCCAGTTTCAGGTAGGTGAGTAATTGCTTCTTATGTGCATTATTAATCGCCTCAACGACTTTTAGCTCCACGATCACCTTGTTTTCGATAACAATGTCGGCTCTAAAGGTTTCATCAAAATAGTTGCCGCGAAATTCTATTGGTATCGGAACCTGGCGCTTTACATCCAGATCTCGTGCTTAAAGAACGACTTCATAAACGTCTCCAATAGACCTGAACCAAGTTCGCGATGTATATCAATTGAAGTCTCTACGACAATGTTACCAATTTTGTTCTCATTCACTTTTCACTCCCATGTTATATCCCCCTGCGTTCTCCGCGTCTCTGCGAGATCAATTTTTGAGCAAATTTTGCCTAAAGTCCTGAACGCAACGCACTGGTGATCGCGACTGCGGAACCGTCGTCCAGCGCTTTGTATGCCTCGGTCAGGGCTTCGATGAAATCGCGGTTATTCGGCAGCTCCTGCCCGAAAACTTCCTTCAGGGTAATAAACCTGGCGACATCTCTGCTGGCATCCAGTGTGCAGTTCGCGCCGATTGTCCTCAATTTGTCCGCCAGTGGGTCGTTGACTTTTTCCCCCCGGAGTGTCTTTGTGCGGACAAAATGCATCCAGCCGGCGACGGCCAGGCACAGGCGGCCGACAGAGCGGCCGGCCGCAAGATTATTCTTGACCGTTTCGAGTATCCGGATGGGAATCTTCTGCGAACCGTCGAGGGCGATCTGTGAAAGGTAATGCTTGATCGCCGGGTTTTTATAGCGCTGGAGAATCGCCGCGGCGTAATCGTTGATTTTCAGGCCGGGCAGCGAGTCTACGGTGGGCGCGATTTCCACCCGCATCATACGTTCAATGAATCCCGGCAGCAACGGATTCTGCATGGCCTGGAAAACCGTCTCTATGTCCAGCAGCAAGCCGAGGTAAGCCAGCGTCGAATGCGTGGCGTTGAGTAATCGCAGCTTGGCGTTTTCGTAAGGGACCACGTCATCGGTCAGGATCGCGCCCGCGGCTTCCCATTCGGGTTTCGGCCCGCAAAAGCGGTTTTCGATAACCCACTGTGTGTACGCTTCGCGCTGAACGGGCAGCATGTCGATCAGGCCGATTTCCTTCGTGACGCGCTCACGCAGCGAGTCGTCGGTCGCGGGTGTAATGCTGTCGACCATCGTGCAGGGAAAGCACACGTTGTCCTCGATCCAGCGCGCCGCTTCCCTGTCGGTCAAATCGGCGTATGCCAGTACGGCCTTGGCGAGCAGGCTGCCGTTATTGCTGAGGTTATCGCAACTGATCACCGTCGGAGGAGCCAGGCCCGCCACGAATCGCCTTCTTAGCGCTTCGGCAATGATGCCGATTACCGACGACGGAGTCTGCGGGTATTGCAGATCGTGTCGAATATCGGGATGATCAATATTCAGGTCGCCGTTGATGTTCAGGCAATAACCCTTCTCCGTGACAGTGACAGTGAATATGTGCGTGGCCGGCGCTGTCATCGCATCCAAGACCTGCGGCAGTTCTTTTGCGGCAATGAGTATGTCGCTGAGCGCGCCGACGATGCGATGGGAGATTTTCGTGTCGAGCACCGCCAGCGTATACAGGCAGTCCTGCGGTCGTAGCGCTTCCTGCACATGCGTGCTTTTCAAAGACACGCCGCACACACCCCAGTCGCCGCCGCCGATCGACATGGCGTCTTCCGTGTAGATAACCTGGTGGGCGCGATGAAATGCACCTGCACCCAGATGAACGATACCGGTCGGTGGATTGATTATTCGTGGGCGGATAACTCCGCGGCTGACGTTCCCGAGCGTTTGTTTAGATAAACGTTGCATGCCTGTTGCAGCGGCCTTGAAAAACCTTGGTCTTTCGCAGAGACGCAGATGTCGCGGGGAAATCAAAAAATGCTTTTAATTTTATTGGTTTTCCCTCTGCGTCACCGCGTCCCTGCGAGAGTAATTTTTTAAAACCTTATCCTCTCGCGGAGACGCAGAGGTCGCAGGGAAACCAAAAAAATGTTCTGAACTCACCCGACTTTTCCTCTGCGCCTCCGCGTCTCGGCAATGGCTCCTTGCATTGCTCTCGATCTCTGTTCCGGACTCGATTCTACCTCCCGCATCTGACCTCCAGGGATGGAGGAAATGCCGAAAGTTGCAGATACCATCTTCCTCAATCCTGCGCAAGCCGCGATTAAGCGGTTTGTGCCTGATACGGAACCTGGTGTTTTAACACCCCAAAGCAAATATGTACCAACTTGCGCATGGCGGCACCGATTGCGCTCATTTTGCATTTT
>DASVCP010000427.1:0-15539 GCA_036381555.1 Gammaproteobacteria bacterium | reverse complement strand
ATCAGCACCAGGGTCAGCGCCGCCAGCACGATGCCGGTTTCGACGGGGTCCTTAATGATATCCGAGTAGCGCAGCATCAGGATCAGCACGCCGGCGACCACCAGCGCGACCGGCAACAGCCAGTAAAACCATTGCAGCGCGGTGACGCTTTCCATGCCGCGCCGGAACACGTCATCGCCGATGTCGTCGATGGTGAGCATGAACAGCAGCACCGCGTAGACGCTCATGCCGGCGAAGCGGAACGCGCCGGCGCTTTCCGGGAAGCGCGTGGCGCTGACCAGCCGCGAGAACAGGATGTAACTGCATGCCAGCGCGAACAGCACGGTGATCACGGCGCCGGCCCGCAGTTCGATGCTGGCGACGGCGGTGGCGTACGCGCTCATGAACAGGGCGATGCCGAAGAACAGCACGGTGCGCGAGCGGTGCAGCCACGCCAGCGGCAGGATGCCGAAGGCGATCATCCAGACGGCGAGGTGGCTGGTGCGATGGAAGTCGAACACTTCGAACCAGTGCCACAGGGTCAGCAGCAACAGCGCCAGCATGGCCTGCGCCAGCGACGGCATGGCCCAGGCGAGCAGCAGCGCGCCCATGGCCCACAGCAGTATGCCGTTGGGATAATGTTCGTCGATGTGATAGATCTGCGCGATCAGCCAGATGCCGGCGCCGAACAGCATGGTGCCCAGCAGGTGCAGGCTTTCGCCGAGTTTGCGGTGTTGCGAGTGCGACCGGTTCAGATACCAGCCGCCGGCGTGCGCCGCGAGCAGCGCGACGAATATCGCCGCCAGCTTGCTGAGGCGGTGCATGTCCTCCCAGTTGTAGGCGAACAACAAAATGATGCCCAGACCGAAGATGATCGCGCCGATGGCCGAGAAAATGATTTTGCCCCAGGCGGTGGACGACTCGTCGCCGTAGCGTTCGATCAGCCGTTGCGCCTGGCCGGCGTCGATGATGCCTTCGCCGCGCCACGCGGCGATTTCGTTCAACAACCAGCGGTGGTGTTTATTCATGACGGAGTCTTTCGGGTTATTTTCATTCCCTTATCCCGGCCCTTGGCCGTCAGAATGGCGGGAATGGAAATCCAGTCCTTCTTATTGTGGCTTCACTTGTCATACGCCTCGCACCCGGGCGCGGCTTTTCAGCACAGGGTGGGTGAGAGGATGGAACCGCAACGGGCCGCGTGAGGGGAGGAGGAAACTCAAATCATTGCGGTTGCGCCTTTGATTGAGTTTTTAACAGCCCACCGCGCGTTCCATTTTCACCTGCCATCCGGCGGAGTTTCGCGCCGGACCCTCTCACCCTACCCTCGCCCAAGGGCGAGGGATTCAGAATAGGTTCTCATGTCGAACTTCTTTCTGAGGTTACCCCTCGCCCTTGCCCTGCCCCAACGGGAAAGGGTTTTGCGAAGACAGCGGCTGATCCTCCGGACCGGTTTTTTATAACCGGTCTAATTGATTATATGTGAGGGATTCCGAATAGCAAGGAAAGGGGATGAAAAACCCGGCTCAAGATTATGTCGGGGAACGCGGCCGCTATCCGCCGGCCGCGGCCTTGGGGGCGGCCACGCAAACCTTGTTTTCGCACATCACTTTCAAATCGCGAACCGGGCAATCGCTACGGCAGCGTTCGCAGTCGTTGTCGTTCACGTATTGACGGTAGGCCCTGACAGCCAGGGCGATTCGTTCGCGGGCGTTTTTGTCGACCGCCACATCGCAACCGAACGGGCAGCCCGTGTACAGCAGTTCGCAGTCCGCGTCCGTCTCGCAGGCTCGCGAATTGCGGATATCCGATTCGATGTCGAATTCAAATTGCGTTTGCGTGGAGCAATTCGGCAGATCGACCAGCGCCGGCATCTTGACGGACGCGTGCGAGCCGTCGCGCATGTCCATGATGAGCTTGCTCATCAGAAACAACAGCAACGCCGTCACGACCAGGCCGGCGGCCGCGCAGGACATCAGGATAATTATGCGCTTTATGCGTGTCCGGCCGGGCGGATTTTTCATCGGCATAAACCTGTTTTACGGCCTCTCCGGTAAAAGTGAAGATCCCGGCTCACTCCAGTACTTCGATTTGCTTGATCGAGGCGATCGACACCTGTGTCGACATGCTCCCGCCCGTCATGCGGTTCTCAAGATACACCAGACCGTCCTTCACATCGGTGATGGTCCCGCTGCGGCGTTTACCTTCGAGGGTGACTATCCGGACATCCTTCCAGCGCAGCTCGTGGATCCGCCGCTTATCGACAACACGGAAACGCGGTGAGTTCCGCTTCTGTTCCGGGACCGCCTCCTGCACGGCGTCCGGCTCAGGTTCTTCGGCTTGAGTCAGTCCCGGAATGTTGAATATGGAATGCTGTTTGCCGGGGTCTACCGTATATCCGGGCACGCGAAAGCTCAGGTCGGTCACCGGGTTATCATCGACCGATGCCGTGAGCCCGAAAAGGCCGGGCCAGTCCTCCGGCTGATACAAGTGCACGGTGTTGAGGTCCAGCGGCGACAGCGGTTCGGCGACGATCCGCAGTTCGCCGCGCTCCAGAATCATCCGCCTGATGGCCGCGCGGATTCCAGGCCCGGGGATAAAACCGATGGTTTGGGCGAAATAATCGTCGTCTTTATCGAACAACGACTCTGTATATGTCTGCACATCGACGCCCTCCCGCTGCGCGCAGTGTTCGAGCGTTCTGGCAACCAGGTCCGCGTCCGGCTTATAACCGGCCTCGACCCGCTTTAACAGCGGCTGGCCGATGGCGGCGCTTTGAATGGAGTCGCCGATGCCGGTGAACGTGATTGCAATGTCGCCCCGCTCGACTCCGCGCAGCACGTAATCGATGGCGAGCCGGACTTCGGTGGACGCGGGGCGATGATCGAACATCACGCTGCTGTCGAACACCATTTGTCTGAAACCCAGTTGCCGGTACTGGTCGGTGATAAAGTCGCGGCTCAACGTGCAGACATGGTCCGGCGAGGGCTGCCGGCCGCTTTGCTCCGCTTCCATTTCCTCCAACATTTTCACCAGCGCGCCGTCCAGACTTAAAGTCACGCCTTGCAGATGCATGCCGAAACGCTCGGGGAATTCGCCCTGGCTCATCGACTCACCGCCCCGGAGCAGAAACCCGAGACCCGGGGTCACTATGCGCAGTTGTTCGACGTTGACCGTATCGTCGATGCCGCGCGGCCGCACCGCGATATCGCTTAACAGAACGACGCCGTCCAGGGTCGAACCGACCGAACCGTATTCGATGTGGGCAAACGGCGAGGCCGCGACTGTCAGCCTTTCCATCTGCTGATTCACCTTGATGTAAAGGTAGCCTTTCACGCCGCCATAAGCCAATCCGGCGGCGGCAATCACTGCGATGACGAGATTTTTGATACTCATGGCCACGTTCCCGTTTTGCTTATACCTGGAATGCTTTGAACAAGTCTTGACCGGCGTTTCCCGGAAATCCGCTTGAGTGTTGTTGCAGCCCGTGGCTGCGGATTCCGTTTCACCATATCAGATCGTCGGGTATTTTGTAATCCTTGTACGGATCGTCCTCGTCTTCGACCTCCTCCTTGTCGTTGCGGCTGACGAACCATTGAGGATCGCGGGCGAGAATTCTGTCGGCGACGATGTTGGGCACCAGTTCGTAACTTTCGTTGAGCGCAACGATGGCGAGCTGGCCGCGGCTCAAGCGCTGCTGCACGATTTTGGACACACGAATCGTTTTAACCTTGCCGGCGTCGACAAAATTATAGGCGATGCCGTCGTCGCCATGACCAGGCAGATCATCGACGCCCCTGGACTGGCGGTGGGTTTCGACGAGCTGTTTGATCTGGGCGGCAAGCGCCTTGCGATCGGCTTGGGCCTTGCGTTCGGCGTTAAGGCGGCGGTCGCGTTCGAGCTTTTCCTGCCGCGCCTGCTCGGCCAGCCGGGCGGCCTCGTCGTCGGCAGCGTTGCCCTTCTGTTGGCGCTGCTGTTTGGCCTGCTTGTGCTTTTCGGCGCGCACCTTGTGGGCCGTGCTTTTACCGGCCAGGCCGGACTTTTTCAGTTGATCGAAGAGGGAATTACCCATGGAATACTCCATACCTTAATATATGGTGATCACGAAACCGTAATATAGAAGGCTAAGCGCGAGTTTGCCATGGATAATGATCGGCAAGCGGTATATTGTGAGTCGGCCCGAACGGGGCCGACATTCTGCACCCGTCTATTTTAAACCACGACCGGAAACGTCTCATGAAACAGCCAACAGACCGGGAAGTCCGGGTTAATACGCAGATCGATGCATTCATCGCCGCGCTGCTGAAGCCCGATCGCGACAGATTGGAAAAGCTCACTTCACCCGCCTTGAGTTACGGCCATTCCAGCGGAAAACTGGAAAACCGGGCTCAATTCATTCAGAGCATGCTCGACGGCGTTTCCAGGTTTCTGTCCATTGAACTGGATAACAGGACTATCAGTATCTGCGGCGATGTCGCCATCGCGCGGCATGTACTATTCGCGCACACCCACGATAAAGGCAAAGAGCCCGGCACGATCCGAATCGGTATCCTGCTGGTGTGGCGTTATGAACAGGATGATTGGCGGCTGCTCGCGCGCCAGGCTTACCGGCTGCCGCAGTGAGGCGGCTGGCAATCAAAATTCTTAAATAAGGCCTACTCGATGCCTAGTAACTCCACTTCAAACGCCAGCGCTTCACCCGGCCTGATCATCGCGCCGGCGCCGCGGTTGCCGTAGGCGATTTCGGCGGGACAAATCAATTTCGCCTTGCCGCCGACCCGCATCATTTGCACGCCTTCGGTCCAGCAGGGTATCACGTGTTTCAGGGAGAAGGTGGCGGGTTCCTTGCGGTCGACCGAGCTGTCGAACACGGTACCGTCGGCCACCGTGCCGTGGTAGTGAACCTTGACGGTATCGTCGACGGAGGGACTTTTGCCGTCGCCTTTTTTCAGCTCGAAATAAATCAGGCCGCTGGCGGTTTTGCGCGCGCCTTCCTTCGCCGCCATTTCCTTCAGGAACGCCGCCGAGGTTTCCTTGGTTTCGATATACATCTTCATGCGCTCGGCCATGGCGTTAAGCTGCCGGTGATTGGGATCGAACTTCAGTGCCGCCTCGACATCGGCCAGCGCCAGCTCCGGTTTGCCCTGCTGCGCGTAGACCAGCGCGCGCGCGGAATAATTTTCGTGGTTGGGTTTGCGTTCGATGGATTCGCTGAGGCTTGCAAACGCGCCGTCGAGATCGCCGGCGGCGCCCAGCGCCATGGCTTTATGATACAGCGGCCACCAGGCCTCCGATTTGTCGTCCCTGATCAAGCCGACGGCTTTGTCCATCAGCGGCAAGGCGTCGTCGGGTTTGCCGCCGCGATAAAGCGCGATGCCTTTTTTGACATACAACTTCGGGTCGTCTGGATTCAGCGCGATGGCGGCATCGAACTCATCGATCGCTTCACGAAAGCGCCGGCGTTTGAGCAAGTCGTCGCCGCGTTCTTCGTGTTCACCGCGGGCGTCGGCGGGCGCATTCGCTGCAACGCTTTTATCCTGCCCGGCGACCGCTTCAGGCCCGACCGGTTGCGTGGAAGATTGATCACTCGTGCAGCCGCACAGGAGTATCAGGCTCAATAAACCTAACACGGCAAGGGAAATTATTTTCATGAGTTACCTCTTCCTGTTTCTCTTTCACCTACTATCCGAAAATCGATTCTGAATTCGCTCAAATTTTTTCAGTTTATTTCTCTCCGTGACCTCCGTGTCCTCTGTGGTAAATTTTTTTAATCCCTACTCGATTCCCAGCAATTCCACTTCAAACGCCAGCGCCGCGCCGGGGTTGATCAGTATGCCGGCGCCGCGGTCGCCGTAGGCGAGATCGGCGGGGCACACCAGTTTCGCCTTGCCGCCGACCCGCATCTTTTGCAGGCCTTCGGTCCAGCAGGCAATCACCCTGTTCAACGGGAAACTGGCCGGTTCGCCGCGGTTGACGGAACTGTCGAACACCTTGCCGTTCGGCAGCGTGCCGTGGTAGTGAACCTTGACCGTGTCGGTGGCGGTGGGGCTTTTGCCGTCGCCCTGCTTGAGCTCGAAATAGATCAGGCCGCTATCGGAGACCTGCGCGCCTTCTTCGGCGGCCATTTTCTTCAGAAATTTCGCGGCCTCTTTGCGCGTTTTGATCAGCGTTTCCAACTGGTCGGCAAAATCGGTGAGCGGCACATGGTTCGGCCGGTGATACAACGCGGAATAGACGTCCGACAGCGCCTGTTCCGGCTTGCCCATCTGCGCGAAAGCGACGGCCCGGCCGGAATAGTTGTCCGAGCCCGGCTTGAGCTTGATGGATTCGTTGAAATATTTCATCGCGCCTTCCAGGTCGCCGCTGACACCCAGCGCCATGGCTTTGTGATAGAGCGGCAGCCAGTTCTCGATTTTATCGCCTTTGTTCAACTCGATGGCCTTGTCCATCAGCGGCACGGCCTCCTGCGGTTTGCCGCCGCGATAAAGCGCGATGCCTTTTTTGACGTACAGTATGCCCGCCTGCGGATCGGCGGCGATGGCCTTGTCGAATTCCTTGACCGCCTGGTCGAAGCGGTTGTGATAAAGATGCTCGTCGCCGCGCACTTCGTGTTCGGAGTGAGCCTCCTCGGGCAGTTCTTTGGCGGGCGCTTTCTCCTGCCCGGTCTCCGTCGCCGGCTTGGACTGTTCGGCTGCCTGCTGCTGCGCGGCGGACGTTTCCGCCGCCTGTAAGGGTGCGGCGGCAAGCAGACTCACCAAACCGGCCAGCGCCAACAATGTGCTCTTATTCATACCTAACCTCGTTTATGTTTTGGACGGTTATCAAGTCGAGCCGCCCTGTTTCGATTCTTCAGTGCGTTCCACTCCCAGCAGTTCGACATCGAACACGATCGCCGCGCCGGGTTTGATCAGCGAACCGACGCCGCGGTCGCCGTAGGCCAGTTCCGCCGGGCAGATCAGCTTTGCCTTGCCGCCGACGCGCATCAGTTGCAAGGCTTCGATCCAGCAGGGAATGGTTTCGTTCAACTTTAAGCTGGCCGGCTCGCCGCGCCTGATGGAACTGTCGAACACTTTACCTTCGATGAGGGTGCCGTGGTAATGAACGGTGACGGTATCGCCGGCGGCGGGTGTTTCACCGTCGCCTTTTTTCTCTTCGAGGTACACCAGTCCGCTTTTGGTTTTCCGCGCGCCGTCTCTGGTGGCCATTTCCTTCAGGAACGCCTCTGACTCCTTTCGCGTCCGCACGTAGGCTTCCATGCGGGAGACAAACGCCGTGAGGGGGTAGTCGTCCGGCTTGAACTCCAGCGCGGTCCGCGCGTCGGCGATGGCCTTGTCCAGCTTGCCCATTTGCGCGTAGGTTCTTGCCCTTGCCTGGTAATTCTCTGAATTGGGGTTGAGTTTGATGGAGCGGTTAAAGCTCTTCAGCGCCGCTTTCATATCGCCGCTCGACGCCTGCACCACGCCCTTGTGATATATCGGCCACCAGCGCCAGGTCTTGTCGCGCTCGGTCACTTTCATGGCCTTGTCCATCATCTCGATGGCTTCTTCAAATTTACCGGTCCTGAAAAGCGCGATGCCTTTCTTGACATACGCCGTGTCGGCCTTGGGATCGTCCGCGATGGCGGCGTCGAATGCATTGATCGCTTCGTTAACGAGTCCCTGCTCGAGATAGGCGTCGCCGCGTTTTTCGTGCCGGTTGCGCGGATCGTCCTGCGCTTCTTTTTGCGCTTCTGCGGCTTTCTCCACTGTTTCCGGCAGATTTCCGGTCTGTTCGGCCTGGATGGGAACGGCGAACATCAGGCCCAGCAATCCGGCCAACGCAATGGGGAGTCCTTTGTTCATGACAAACCTCGACATCTGTATGCTTGAAAAGGTTTCAGTCCGCCGTCTGTTTTTGTGCGCCGTCTTTGGCGGCCATTTCCTTTGCCCCGGGCTCTTGCTGCGTGTTTATCCGGCTTTCCAGATGGGAAAGAAACATGTTGAGCATCTGGTCGTCGGGCTTGTGCTGCAACCCGGCCCGCACGTCAGCCAGCGCCTTGTGCGGCTCTCCCAAATCGGCGTATGTCTTAGCCCTTCCATGATAATTCTGGTAATTGGGGTTGCTCTCGATGGACTTGGTAAAGCTCTCCAACGCCGCTTTCAGGTCACCGCTCATCGCCTGCGCCACCCCCTTGTGATACAACGGGGACCACTGCCAGGTTTTGTCGCGCCCGCTCACTTGCAGGGCCTTGTCGATCTGAGCGATGGCTTCTTCGAATTTGGAGAGGCGGATGAGCGCAATGCCTTTCTTGACGTAAGCCTCGTCGGCCCCGGGATTGAGCGCGATGGCGGCGTCGAACGCCTTGACCGCTTCCTCGATATTTCCCTGCTCCAGATACTCGTCGCCGCGTTTTACGTGTTCATCAGCCGTTTCGCCTTTCAATCCCGCGTTTCCCGCTTTTGCGGCTTCCCCCCTCATTTCCGGATCGCCCGACACTTCGGGCTCCTCATGCGTGCAGGCTGACAGGATAAACGCCAGGCAAAGCAGGCTCGCCAGGGTAATCGGGAATCTTCTGTTCATAAGCAATGTTGACATGACGTTTCGGAAGGAAACCATACCTTTTATATAGGCATCCCGGTGGAAAGGAGCAGGAAAGCGTTCGATTATAGGCAAGCCGCCTGCAATAGCAAGCGCGGGGACAGGAATCAAAACCGGACCTTGACATGGATTGGCGAGATTGCAGGCGTGCCCTCGACTCATCGAAAGCTGCCGGAAGGTCAAACCATCCAGCCGCGCCTGCTCGCTACATCAGCAGTCCCACCCCGTACCAGATGTCTGATGTGCCACAAGCAGCCCTATCAGGCCGGCTGTAATCAACCGGCGGTCAGACGGCGCGATTGGCAGGCCAGCGACGCCGCCAGGCAAACGTTTTCCTCCAGCCATTGCTCCAGCGACAGTTCCGCCACGGACTCCTGAATCGCGCTTCGCCGGGCAAACCACGTTTCTCTGTTTATCTTTATATTTTCGATGGCTGTTGCAATATCAGCCGGAGAGCCGACCCGGTAGCCGTTCTGCCCGTCACGAACCAGGCTTTCCACCCATCCGCAAGGCGTGGCAATGACAGGCACGCCGCTTGCCAGGGCTTCAAACAGGCAATTAGGACCGGCCGCAAACTCTGAGGTAATAACAAGGCAGTCCATCTTGCCGTAAAAATCCGGGTATCGGCTGTAATCGTGCTTTTTTCTTGGAAAATGATCGCAAGCAATGCCCATACGGCCAATTTCCCTGGCGGTTTCACCAAGCCGGTCGCCCAGCAGGATTACTTTCAGGTCATGCGGATCATTCAGCTTGCCCAACGCCTCGCAGAACCATGCCAGGCGTTTGAATTCCCGGCCCTTATACGTCACCGGCCGGCCAACCCAGGCAACGGTGAATTCCTTCGATAAATTTTGCCGCAACCGAAAATCCCCGCCTGCCCCCAGCGGCTTGATCAATATTCGTTTATCCTTCAAGTCAATACCGGATGCTATGACAACTTTCTCCTGTGCCGGGTGCGTAAAACTTATCGCCGCACAATCCCTTATGGCATAACGAAACCCGCCGGGCCCGTAATTATCGTCAAACTGATCATGTATCTGTACGAGTGTACGCGACAAATCCGGTGATTCGCTGATTTCATTGGCCCGCAAGAATATCCATGCATCGGCCTGCCGTAACGGCCTGTCGGAGGGGACTATGCGAATGCCGGGCATGCGTAACCTTGCAAAATGCAACTTCAGATCTTCGAACAACCAACCCCGGTTTCGCGCCACAATATTAATCACCGTTTTGCCCACCGTTCGCTTTTCCATTCCCGCAGCCCCCAGGCTGACAACCTTGGCCGACTCTGATTC
The DNA here is from genome assembly GCA_036381555.1 of Gammaproteobacteria bacterium. GTDB lineage: Bacteria > Pseudomonadota > Gammaproteobacteria > HTCC5015 > HTCC5015 > DASVCP01. The sequence goes on along the minus strand of DASVCP010000427.1, from coordinate 5,691 downwards.
CCTCAGTTTTCGTTGTAACAACGCATCGACTTTCTCCGGGTTTCTTGCATCTTCCAATGTCCATTGATGCTTCATAATAAAGTGGATGTAGGCTTCGCGACAGGCGGCGGTGCGGCTGTCGAAGTAGAAACGATCAAGAATGTTCCAATCATCCGGCAACCCGTTGATAAAGGGACTGGCGCCGGACCGCGGCCAGATATTTCTGCCCAGCACAACGGCGGGAACATCCCATAAAAAACCATCGTGCACGACATTGCTGTTGAGTGAAACAATTCCCTTGCAGGCGCCGCTTTTCAAAATCTGGTGAATATTACCGTCACCATGCTTTCGAATCCGGTCGATCCCGCGCCGCGTTTTCAACCGTAATTGGCCGTTACCCCTTCTCGCATCGGCCGGATGTTGCTTGTAGATAACCGGATAAGGCGGATTGGATTGACTTATGTAATCGATCACGCCCTGCATGCGGCGCAAATGCGAGTCCACGTGATTGACAATATTGGTATCGGATTCCATCTGCAGCGGAACCAGAATGAATTCCCCCGGAAGATCATTCACCGCCGGAGCGTCGGTGCGCATATATTCATCCGCGAACTCGGTCTGTTGCCGCAACGATTCGAGATAATCGGCGACCTCCCGGCGCTCCGGGTCTGACAACAAAACATTCTCCCAATGAAACGGCGCAATGTGGGAATCGGCATTGATGCCTTTGTGACTTACCTGGTAGGCCTCCCGAGGCAACCATCCATGCTCGCAATAAATAACGTTGTTATGATTCCGCAGCCTCCTGCCGTTCCATACCACTTTGACGACGGACTGCCGGCCGCCCGCGCGTGAAGCTCCTCCCCGTACGACGTCATGTCCCAGCGCTCCCGCACTAATCGCAAGCGCATCCAGAAAATCGCCTACCAAACCGCCATTTTGTTTTTCTATCTGAATTCTCATCGTAGATTCCCGATTGGGTTTATGTAAATTTTGCTTGTCTGACATCAATCTATTGCCGGTTCCGGCCGTGGCGAATTCCGCGACGGGTACCTTTTTCAACCCGGTCAGGCGGCTGACCCGGCTCAGGTTCACCAGGCGCACGCCCTTCTCGCCAAGTGACAACATTAAATTACGATATTCCTGATCGATCCTTTCGAATGCACCCGCCAGCGGATGCCTGCCGGTTTCACCAAAAAAGTGGCGATCGGTAAAATCGACACCCAGTAAACCGATATAATCGGCACCCATATAAGCCGCGAGGCATACCGCCACATAAGGCGAATTTCGGGTATAGGGCAAGGTAAACCGGTCGTCGAGATCCGTCCCTCCATATTTGCCCAGCCCGAACCGCACCAGCTTTGAATGCTTCAAAGGTAAGTGACATTGGGAAAAAACCGCCTTGGCCCGGCTGTTCTCCACATACGCGTAACGCTCTCTGGAAAACTGATTTTTTTGATTTAATACCACCAGATAGTCGGGGCCGAACAAACGGCCGACATCGTTGACGCCGATTGTAATGCACTCCGGCCGCCAGTCCTTCAATGCGTTCAGCGATTCGCCGCAACCGCACACAATCACTCTTGAACCTTTGTGAGCGTTTCTGAAGCCGGCGAACTCGGGAAAAATGTTCATGTTGCGGCGGGTATATTTTCTTGGGTCATCGGTTCTTTCGGCAGAACGCCGATCATCCGCCTGATGTCGACAACATCGAAATCGTCATTGAATCCGAGATCCTTACGTAAATTCTTCCAAAGCGCCTGAAAGCAGGGCTCCAGCAAATCCTGTTGATCACTATCAAGCGCCTCCTGAAATGCCAGGTAGGCTTTAATGGCCGGCGCACCGGCAAGCACCAGGAAATCGGCATTGGCCTGTTTCAACTCCACGTCAAGCGCCTGGCGCTGCTGCCGGGTACAATTTGTATCCAGCATGGCGCGAAGAATCGTAAGCATGTGGACATACAGTCCGTAGCGTTGATCAGCGAGTTGGCTGCGTGCACGAATGAACGCAGCGGAGCGCAGACCGAACACCATGAGGCAGGAAACCAGCAATACCAACCCGGCCACCGCCCCGAGCACGACCTTTGTGGTGTGATCCACCAGCTCGACATTGGCCCAGACAGCCAAAGTGCCCAGGTACATGAGATAAAAGATCATGGCTATCAATGCAAGCACCACGGTTACAGCGATGATATTGACGAGAGATTTCATGAGTTTCTCCTATTTATTTTCCTGGTTGGAAATTGAATCGCTTTCATATTGCTTGCCGTCCTTTTTGACTTCCCAGCTCATGTCAAAGCTGTTGGGACGGCGGGTTTTATTTGTACTCAGATAATTCACGGTTATGCTCAGGAACGCCGCGACCTTCTGGCCTGCCACGGCCGCCGCCTGCCACGCGCGTTTGAACGCATTCGCCAAAGCCGCCTCCTGCTTGTACCAGGCGCCTTTCTGGTTGAGTTTGCGGTTCATCGCTACCAGGTTGGCCAGGTTATTGGAACCGTTGAAGCGGTGAGCGATAAGATGGCCTTTATCATCGCGCTTTTTCATGTCCGGCACTTTCGGCAGCGAGCCCCTGGGCCTGTTCACGGTGTAGCCAACCTGTTGGTTCGTCACTTTGTACGGCCTGCCCTGGCTGTCCGGCACGGGATCGGCAGGTGCGGTATTGTCCAGCACCACGGCCTGCTTGCCCGATGCGGGGCCCTTTGCCAGCTTGGCTGCCTGGTTCAAATGCAGTTGGTAGGCCGGCGAGGTGTTGGGATGTTTTTTAACCGTGTACCGCTCTGAATCCTTGCGCGTACCCGACAGTCCCAAAGCCTGCAAATGAAACCCGTCAGGCAATTGGACGTTATCGCCTATGGGAATGTCCGCTGATACAAAACGGTCGAGCGCCGCACTGTCCTTGGACTCCAGACCCTGAACGATATGCCCGTCCTTGATACGCAACGGTTCCTTGGTCACCGCGTTGCGTTTCGAGCGGCGGATATGCCAGCCGATTTTGGGCAAATCCGTCAGTTCATAACCGTTGCTATCCAACCATTTTTTCAGCGCCTTGCCTTCGTCGGTCTGGAAATCGGGCAACGTGATGCCTTTATCTTTAAAGGCCGGATAATCCAGCACCTCGACTTTACGCTCATATTCCGGATTGATTTTTAAAATTATGTTGTGATATTTGCCGCTACGGCTGAGTTTGTATTTAAACGGCGGCAGCGGAACCGGCCCCCAGGGTTCCGGCGTTTGCTTGCGCCTGGGTTTGCGCCGGCCCTCGACCTTGATGTTTAACTTGTTCAGATGCTTTATGACCTGCCGGAGTTTGAGGCGTAAAAAGGTTTTAATGCGGTATCTCCAGGGGACATCCGTCTTCGGAATCTCCTTGTCGAGATATTCCGCGCCCTTTTTCAGCGGCGCTTCAAATTGCGGCGTATGCCCCTTGCGATGGTCTTTATATTCCAGTTTTCGCGGCCATAGCGAGCCGAACTTGCTTCGGGTCGCCGATTTACCCGGCCCGCCTTTCGACTTCCATGTGTCCCGCTTCTTCAAAAAATCATCCAGTCCCTTTTCCTCTTCGAGCCATTCACGCAGCGCCTCGCTCAACTCGCCTATCACGAAACCCACCAGCGGATACAGCAGGATACCGGTCTGCGCGCCCTTGTAATACAGCAGCTCCAATTCCCTGGGGTCGCTGGTATCGCCGAACTTCTCATAGGAACCCAGCATGTCGCCGAACGAGTCAATTCCCTTGGGAATACTGAACAACACCTTGAGCAGGGCTTCGGTGTCGTCACGCACCTCCTCGGGAAGGTAAAGCTTCTCCAGGAAAGGCTCAAGGTCTTCGAGGCGCTGTTCCATCTGTTCCATCAGTTGATCGAATGCCAGCTCCAGGCGCTCCTCGATATTCTCGTCGGCATCCAGGTTATCAAGTTGCGCCTGCAACACTTCCCAGTTTTTGCGCGCCTGCTCGAACTTTTTCACGAATCCCGGAACATTGTTGACGATGCTCCTTGCCTGGCCAATGGCGGTGCGGACCCGGTTAAACGTGTCATATCCTCTTTTCAGGGCATTAAGCTTTTTGCGCAGATCGTTCAGCCGGATGCCAAGCCTGATCAGACGCGCGGCGCTTGCGGCGGTCTTCAACCACCCCACCACGGGAATCGCGCCCAGGCCCGCGTGAACACCCAGCTCAATGGCTATCCACTTGATTTCATCGAGCAGTTTGCCGCGTATCTGGCCGATCTGGCTTTTCAAACCTTCGGCGGCTTCCCGTAACTCCGGCGACATCCTGCCCGCCCCGTCCATGATGCCGTAAAGCATCATCATCTCCGGCATAATCCGGAAATCCTCCGGGTCGAAGGGGACTAAGGCTTTCTTGGCATCGGGATCACTGACCAGACCGGCGATAAACGCCATGTCTTCGTTCATGTCCGATACCGTGGCCTGCGCCTGTTTCGCCTCGTCCTGCTGCTGCTTGACCATTGCGCGGACCGCCTTCGGATCGATATTTTCCGCGCCATCCTCCTGCTCATTGAGCAGTTTCTTGACCTTCAGGGCTTCCTTGTCGGTCTCGCTCAACTGCTTGTAGGCATCGTAGATTTCCTTGGCGCTTTTCTTGTCGGCGTGTTGCGAATCGCTCTTTACCGATTCAAGAAATTCCAGGAATGCCTGGCGTTCCTGTTCCGACAGGTTCTTCAGAAATTCAGCCCGCTCACTTTTTTCCGCTTCAAGTTGGGCATCGTCCTTGACTTTGTCTTTCAGAATTTCTTCGGCGTCCTTTTTGACTTTCTGCTCCTGTTTTAACTCGTCCACGTCGATCTTCGGGTCGCGGGGCTTTTTGTCCTGGTCCTTGTCTTTATCATCGTCACCGGTTTTCTTATCGGATTCCGCCCGCTGTTTTTCCTTTTCATGCATTTCCTTGATCAACGCATCCTGCTCGTCCTTGGGCAGGGTCAACAGGTGATCAAGCAGATTGACGAGCGCGTCATGGTCCTTGCTCTTTTGAACGCTTTTGGGCAGGCGCTTGAGCATTTTCTTTTGCTTTTTGGTCAGATTCCGAATCCGATCTTCGCTGAACTCACCTTCAAGATTTTCCGGCTTTTTGCCTTTTTCACCATCGCCGCCGTCGTCTTTTGCCTGATCCTCATCCTGAGGTTCGATAAGGAACCAAACATCCTCGACGTCTATGTTATATTCCTTTGCAATAGCCGAATAAATCATCGTCCGAAAATCGGACTTTACAAAACTTTTCGCGCTTCCGATTCCATCAACAGCAGCGGCAAACTTCTCCAGATCCAGTGGAATGGTTTCATCTTTTATATCCTGCCACAGGAACGTCGTTCCCGAATTGAATATCCAGTAAACCGCATAAACGTCCTTCAATAAGGGCCCCATCGATTGCAGCGCTTTTCTTCGCAACGCATTCGCCTGTTTGTCTTTTTCGGCAACCTTATTTGCCGGCGTAAGACTTTTTTCCGCCTCTTTGATATTTTGCTCTTCTACGCCGAGATAAGCTTTCTCTTCATCTGTTAAACCGGCAAAACCGCCTTTGCTGTCGACATAAGCTTTGTAATCCCGCCACATGGATTCCACTTGCGCTTCGATTTGCCTGATGATTTCCCTTTTCTTGCCATTGTCGTTTTGGTATTCCTCTTCCCAGAGCTGGTCAATCAATACCTTGATTTCCAACGCCCTTTCATAGTGTCTGGGGTCCCACTGAAACTCG
>DASVCP010000426.1:0-5681 GCA_036381555.1 Gammaproteobacteria bacterium | reverse complement strand
GTGTACACCCGCGTTTTAACCGTGACAAGGCGGAAGCATTTCTGCAACGCACCGAAATCAAACGGGACAGGCGCGTCAAGCAGTTATCCAAGGGCATGGTGACGCAGTTGCACCTGGCGCTGGTGATGGCGATCGACGCGCGTTTGCTGGTGCTCGACGAGCCGACGCTGGGGCTGGATATTCTTTACCGCAAGGAGTTTTACAGCGCGCTGCTCAACGGCTACTTCGACGAGCAGCGTACGATTCTCGTGACCACGCACCAGGTGGAGGAGATCGAAAAGATTCTTACCCACCTGATGTTTATCCATCACGGACGGCTGGTCCTTAACGAGTCCATGGATGCGGTGGCGGCACATTACACCGAAGTTATGGTGAAACCCGAGGATGTGGAAGCGGCACGCGCGTTACAGCCGCTGCACGAACGCGAAGTCTTCGGCAAAAAGCTGATGCTGTTTGCCGGGGTGGCGCGCGACAGACTTCAGGCGTTCGGTGAACTGCACACGCCCGGCGTGGCGGATCTGTTCGAAGCGAAAATGAAAGGAGACCGGGCATGAAAACGTTTTACTGGTTGATCAAACGCGAGACATGGGAGCATCGAAGTTTTGTGTTTGTGCCGGCGGTACTCGGCGGGGTCGCGGTCTTTTTTATGTTGCTCGCTATCCTGAGGCTGGCGGGGCACCTGGACGGTATTGAACAGTTGCGCGGGCACTTCCCGCTGGCGGACGTGGCGCCGGAGCAGCGTTTTGACTCGATAAAGCTGGGCATCATTACCACGGCGGTGCCGTTTAACGTGGTGATGCTGATCGTGATCGCGGTCTATCTGCTCGATGCCCTGTACGGTGACCGCCGCGATCGCAGCATTCTGTTCTGGAAGTCGCTGCCGGTTTCCGACATCGCGGTCGTACTGTCCAAGCTGGCGACCGCCACGCTGGTGGTGCCGCTGTTCACCCTGGCGGTGGTTGCCTTGACGCAGCTTGCAGTGCTGTTGATCGCCAGTATTTTCTTCCTGCTGACAGGGGTCGAGGGCTGGGGCTGGCTGTGGAATCCGTTCGGCTGGGTGTATGGCTGGGCTTCGCTGGGTTACGGCTATCTGCTGTTGTCGGCGGTATTGTTGCCGTACCTGGCCTGGCTGCTGCTGGCATCGAGTTGGGCGCGCCGCACACCGTTCCTGTGGGCCGCGGTGCCGCCGCTGGGACTGATGATTCTCGAAGGGTGGTTTTTGGACAGCGGCCACTTTGCGCAGTTGATATTAGGGCATGTTCACGATCTCCTGCACGCGGCGTTCAACATCACGCAGAGTGCAAACAACCTGGGCGGGGGGCATCAAGTGGAGGTTCAGTCCGGTCTGGAATTCATTTTTACGCCGGAGCTTTGGGGTGGATTCCTTGTCGCCGCATTGTTTGTTGCCGGCGCGATCGGATTGCGGCGTTATCGCGACGAGTCATAACGTTTATTTTGAAAAAAAGGAAATCATCATGAAAAAAGAGATTGTTAATGCGTCCGGGCGGACAACTGAAGCGGAATCGGCCGTGGGTTCCAAGCCGGTTTTGACAGTGGATGCCATCCTGGCTTCGGCAGCACAGCTTTGGTTGTTGACGGCCTTTGTCACCACTATCTTTTGGCTGCCTCCGTTTTAGAGCGATCCTTAATTTACACAAACAGCAAACGAGAGGAAGTGGTAATGACTGTCGATATTTTAGTGCCATCCCGGCCCGAGAGCGCCGGAGCCGGGATTGCATCGTCAAACGTGAAATTCAATGCCGCCGCGGATTCCGTTTTGAAAACGGCCGCACGGTTCTGGTTTTTGACGGCGCTCGCCGGGCAGTGGATTTTTGTCTATTACATTGCGATCTTTTACGGTTCTTTGCTGCTTGGCAAGGGACTGGAAGGTCTGAAGGAAACCCATTTGCCGAACGGGTTTGTTCCGGGCGATACGCTGGGCAATCTCGCCGTGGCCACGCATGTTTTGCTGGCCGCGATTGTCATGGGCGGCGGGCCGTTACAGCTAATTCCGCAGATCCGGGCGTGGTTCCCGGCCTTTCACCGCTGGAACGGCCGGTTGTACATGCTGACGGTTTTTATTCTCAGCCTGGGCGGACTCTATGCGATATGGACCCGTGGCAGCATCAGTGGCCGTCTCGGAGACATTGCTATCAGCCTGAATGCCGTGCTGATCCTGTTGTTTGCGGTGCTGGCGCTGCGCGCCGCGATTGCCCGCGACATTAAAACGCATCGCCGCTGGGCGCTGCGCCTGTTTCTGGTGGCCAGCGGCGTCTGGTTCTTCCGGGTCGGGCTGATGCTGTGGGTGTTCATTCACAAAGCGCCGGTCGGTTTCGATCCCGAGACGTTCCGGGGGCCGTTTCTGACCTTCCTGGGTTTTGCGCAATATTTGTTGCCGCTCGCGGTTCTGGAAATTTATTTTTGGGCGCTGGACCGTGCCGGTGCTCTCGGCAAGTCGGTAACGGCGGGGGGTGTTTTTGTGCTGACCGTTGCGATGGGTGTTGGAATATTTACGGCGACCATGGGCATGTGGTTGCCGCGCCTTTAGATGACGAAGGAAACAGCGGTTCTTATTTTGCTTTTAATATTATGGAGTAAAGTCTATGAGGAATAATACGGCAGGATTTTTACTTTTAATGTTTTTGCCGTTGGCCGTATTGGCTTCAAGTAAAGTCGTTATTGAAGGCGAAGCGCCGATGCAGGATCTGAATCAACTTCAGTTGAAAGCCGAAGTTGGTAAAGTAAATATCGAGGGCGGCAAAACCGACAGGGTGCGTTGGCGCGTTGAACTGGAGCCCAAGGGCGGTTGGTTTACATCCGCCCAATCAGTACAGGAAAAGCTGAAAGGCATAAGAGTCGTCAGCGAAATTGACGGCAATATTTTATCCCTGAAACTGGATTATCCGCCTGGTGTGGATCACGATGACTGCAAACAAAACTGGGAGGTCGAGTTGCCGGCCGTGCTGGGCCTGAATGTGAAGCATGGGGTCGGCTCACTGCATGTGGCCGGTTTAACGGGTGGCGTTGACGTGGAAAGTGGCGTGGGTGAAGTTAAGGTGGACGTACCGGCCGGCGGAGTCAGGGCGAAAGTTGGTGTGGGCGATGTCAATGTGGTAAGCGCCACCGGGTCGCTGGGCGATATCGACTTGCACGCCGGCGTTGGCGATGCCAGTGCGCGTGTCGCCGGCAAAGACCTGGCCGCGCGCCGCGCCGGACCCGAAGCAAAGCTGAGTTATACGAATGACGGCGATGATAACTACCGGCTATCTGCCGACGTTGGGAATGTGCAATTAAGGGTTGAAAACTAAAAGCCCGGGGTCCCTGGACAGAGATTAAACAATGAATTCTGTAGTGTAACCGATTACATTCTCATTTTTGTGATGAGTCCAGAGCGAGGAGTGGGCTTTTAACGTGTATTCATTTAAAAAAGTATGAATTTTTACGCATGACTGCCGTAATAGTCGTTATGCCCATTAGTTCATACGCGCCGCAGCCTGAAGGAGGGCGGGGGCCGCGATCATTAAATGAGGATTGAAAGCTATGAACGTTAATTTTTTACGCGTATTTTTGTTGTCGGTGGCACTGCTGGCGTTGACCGGCTGCAAACTGTTTGAGTACGGCAATGACGACGAGACCGATACTGATCCTCCGCCCGAAGAACCGAACGATCCGGTCATCGGCCCCCTGGACAAGCTCTTCGGCACCGCGCCGGGCGATGAAGGCGACTATGACGACCTGTTGACCTATTTCAATCAGCTGACTCCCGAAAACGCCGGCAAGTGGGGTGAAGTCGAAAGCACCCGCGATACGATGGACTGGGAGGACCTGGATTTCGCCCACGACTTTGCGCAAAACAACGGCCTGTCCTATAAACACCATGTCCTGATCTGGGGGCAGCAGGAGCCCGCCTGGATAGGCGCACTAGACGCAACGGAACAGCTCGCGGAAATCGAGGAATGGATGGCCGCGGTGGCCGCCCGTTACCCCAACCTGGAATTTGTCGAAGTGGTCAACGAGCCGTTGCACGCGCCGCCGAGTTACAAGGACGCGCTGGGCGGAGACGGCGTGACCGGCTATGACTGGGTGATCACCGCCTTCGAAATGGCGCGCGAGCACTTCCCCAACGCGCAGCTGCTGCTTAACGACTACCAGATTCTGCACCTTGAGGCGAACACTGCGGAATACCTGGCGCTGATCCAGTTGCTGCTGGATCGTGACCTGATCGACGCGATCGGTCTGGAGGCGCATTTTCTCGAGCAGACGGCTCCCGCGATGGTCCAGATTAACCTGGACACACTGGCCGACACCGGGTTGCCGATATACATCACCGAGTTCGACCTGAACCTGGCCGATGACGCGCGGCATGCCAACGTCATGAGCCAATTGTTCCCGGTGTTCTGGGAGCATCCGGCGGTTGAGGGCGTGACCCATTGGGGTCATCGTCAAGGCAGTGTATGGCAGGCCAACGCTTACCTGATCAATTCCGACGGCACCGAGCGGCCCGCGCTCGAGTGGCTGGTCTGTTATCTCAACGGCGGAACCGACTGCACGGTCCCCGAGCTGGTTTTCAACGGCTGGCAGGGCACCGAGGCCGGGCTGATCCTGGAAGCCGAGTTGTATGACCAGGGCGAGGGCATAGTCGCGGTTGGGGAGGTTGTCGGTTATACCAATGGCGGTGATTGGATCGCTTTTAAGGGTGTTGAATTCCAGGGTGGCTGGGACACGCTGGAGGTGCGCTATTCCAAAGGCGTCGATGAGGCTTTCCCCGCCACCATCACGGTGCACTTGGGCAGCCTGGAGAACCCCGCACAGGCGACGGTTGATCTGACGTACACCGGCGGTTGGGGCACCTTCAACACGGTCGAAGTCCCCTGGCCGGCCAGGACCGACACCCAGGACGTGTACATCAGCTTCAACACTGACGAGGCGGCCGAGGCCGTCGGCAATCTGGATAAGGTGAGTTTCCTCAAGTCCATGGCCCCCGATGACGGCGACAACCTCGTGACCGACGGGGGTTTTGAAGGCTTGGCGGTTGATGGCGGTTGGAGTTCCTGGAACGGTTCGACTCTGAGCCTGAGCACGGCGCAGGCGTTTGCCGGCAGTCAGAGTTTGTTGGCGACCAACCGGCCGGATACCAACCAGTTTGCTGTCTATAGTCTCACCGGCAAGGTGGCAGCCAACACGACTTATTCCGTAAGCGCTCAGGTTTATCAGGCTGGTGCGGGGGTCGATACGGTGCGGCTCGCGGCCAAGGTAGATTGTACGGACGCGACCATGCCAGTTGGTTTTAACGAATTCCCCTGGCTGGATAACAACGCTGGTGTGAATCCAGCCGAGTGGACCGAGTTATCGGCTGACTTGGTGATCCCCGATTGCGAACTTGTTGACGTGGTGATCTTCATTGAAGGAACCACTGCCGGCGTCGACGTGTATATTGACGAAGTCAAGGTGCTACCGCCGGCAGGAGGTGATGACAGTCTGGTGACTGACGGTGGATTTGAAGGATTGGCGGTTGATGGCGGCTGGAGTTCCTGGAACGGTTCGACTCTGAGCCTGAGCACGGCGCAGAAGTTTGCCGGCAGTCAGAGTTTGTTGGCGACCGGCCGGCCGGATACCAACCAGTTTGCCGTCTATAGTCTCACCGGCAAGGTGGCAGCCAACACGACTTATTCCGTAAGCGC
>DASVCP010000425.1:0-15919 GCA_036381555.1 Gammaproteobacteria bacterium | reverse complement strand
CACCGTGCTAATGTAGTGACTCATACCGGCGGCGTATACTGGTCGCTTGCCAACTTTTGTAACACGGCACGAAGAGAGTTATGAACCTGCGAGATTTGCAATACCTGGTCGCGGTAGCCAAGTACCGCCATTTCGGCAAGGCCGCGGAGGCGTGTTTTGTCAGTCAACCCACGCTGAGCACCCAAATTAAGAAACTGGAAGACGAACTGGGTGTCACGCTGATCGAACGCAACAACAAGCAGATGATGCTCACCGAGATCGGTGTAGCGATCGTGGCCAAGGCGCAGCACATGCTGCAAACAGGCAACGAAATCAAAAATCTGGCCGAGCATTATCGCGACCCCGAAGCCGGCTCACTGTCGCTGGGCGTGATACCCACCCTGGCGCCTTATCTGCTGCCGCATATCATGCCGGCCATAAAAAAGCGTTTCCCCAAACTGAAAACCCTGCTCTACGAAGAGCAGACCGCGGTTCTGCTCGGCAAACTCCTCGGCGGCCGCCTGGATGCGGCCCTGCTCGCCTTACCTGTCGAGGAATCCGCGCTGAAATCCCTGACGCTGTTCGCCGAACCGTTTTACGCGGCCTTGCCGGCCCAACACCCGCTGACGAAAAAATCCACTTTGACACTGGAAGACGTCGCCAAGGCCGACATCCTGCTGCTGGAAGACGGCCACTGCCTGCGCGATCAAACGCTGGACTTGTGCCGCAAGGTCGGCGCCACCGAAGTCGAAGGTTTTCGCGGCACCAGCCTGGAAACCCTGCGGCATATGGTCGCCTCGGGCGCCGGCATTACCTTCATGCCGGCGCTGGCGGTCAATGCTTACAAACAGGCCGGCAGCAAAATCAAAATCCTGCCGTTCAAGCCGCCGCAACCGTCACGGCAGATCGGCTTGGTCTACCGCGCCACCAGCCACCGGGAAAGCATGTTGAAAGAACTGGCCACGGTCATAAAAACCGCCACCGAGCAGGTGCTGGCGAAAAGCGCTTAATAAAGTATTTTGATTTCTCTGCGACCTCTGCGTCTCAGCGAGAGACGGGGTTTTCAAAAGCTGATCTCGCAGTGAGGCAGAGACGCAGAGGGAAAAATCAGTAAATTAATTGCTTAAACTAATCCTTTTATTGTTATGAGCTTCTTTTAAAACCTTTAAGCTTGCTCTTTGCGCCTTTGCGTCTTTGCGTGAGAATATTTTTTATTAAAGAGGATTTTTGAATGTCGAAAACCAAACTGGCCGTGGCCCTGCTGATCCTGGGACTGATCGCGGCGTTTTTTATTTTCGACTTCGGGCAATACTTTAACTTCGAATTCCTCAAGTCCCGGCAGGCGATACTCAACACATATTACCGGGAACACCCTTTAGTCACCGCGGTGGTTTATACCGCCGTTTACATCATTGCCACCGGGCTCTCGCTGCCGGGCGCCACGATTTTGACATTGATCGCCGGCGCGATATTCGGCCTGTTCTGGGGCGCGGTAATCGCCTCCGTCGGCGCGACCGCCGGCGCCACCGTTGCGTTCCTGCTGGCGCGTTTCGTGTTGCATGACTGGGTGCAAAGCAGGTTTGGCGAACGGCTGAAGAAAATCAACCAGGGCGTGAAACGCGACGGCGCGTTTTACCTGTTCGCCATGCGGCTGGTGCCCGCGTTCCCTTATTTCATCATCAACATCGTCATGGGTCTGACCCCCATGCGAACCTGGGCGTTCTTCTGGGTCAGCCAGGTGGGCATGCTGCCCGCCACCATCGTCTACGTGAACGCCGGCCATCAACTCTCGGTGTTGGAATCGCCGGGGGATATCCTGTCGTTCGGGCTGATCGCCTCGTTCGCGTTGATCGCATCGTTCCCTTTCATCGCCCGGAAACTGCTGGCGCTGTTCCAGGCCGGCCGGGTTTACAAGCCATTTAAAAGGCCCAAGTCCTACGACCGCAATCTCGTCGTGATCGGCGCCGGTTCGGCCGGGCTGGTGAGCGCGTACATCGCCGCCACAGTCAAGGCGAAGGTCAGCCTGATCGAGAAAAACAAAATGGGCGGCGACTGCCTCAACACCGGTTGCGTACCGTCCAAGGCGTTGATCCGCTCGGCGAAGTTTTTGAACCATATCGACCGCGCGCGGGAATTCGGTTTCAAAACCGCCACCGCGGAATTCGGCTTTGCCGATATCATGCAGCGCATACGCAATGTGGTGCAGCAAATCGAACCGCACGATTCGGTGGAACGCTACACGCAACTCGGCGTCGATTGTATCCACGGCTCGGCCGTCATTCGCTCGCCGTTCGAAATCGAAGTCAACGGCAGAACAATCACCACCCGCAACATCATCGTCGCCACCGGCGCGCGCCCGTTCGTGCCGCCGGTTCCCGGCATCGAACAAACCGGCTACCTGACCTCGGACACGCTGTGGGAACTGCACGAACAACCGCGACGCCTGCTGGTGCTGGGCGGCGGCCCGATCGGTTGTGAACTGGCGCAGGCATTCGCGCGACTGGGATCGCAAGTCACACAGGTGGAAATGTCACCGCGCCTGCTGAGCCGCGAAGATCCGGAAATATCAGAGATACTGCAACAACGTTTCAAGGACGAAGGCATAACCGTGCTGACGCGACATAAAGCCGCCCGTTTCACCATCGAACAGAACCGCAAAATATCGATCTGCGAAAACCAGGAATCGGGCGAAGAAGTTCGTATCGAGTTTGACCAACTGCTGGTCGCGGTCGGCCGCAAACCGGACACGCGGGGATTCGGCCTGGAAGACATCGGCGTCACCCTCAACAGCAACGGCACGCTTGCGGTGAACGACTATCTGCAAACCAACTTTCCCAACATCTACGCCTGCGGCGACGCCGCCGGCCCCTACCAGTTTACGCACACCGCCTCGCACCAGGCCTGGTACTGCGCCGTCAATGCTTTATTCGGCCGCTTCAAAAAATTCAGGGTCGATTACTCGGTCATTCCCTGGGCCACGTTCACCGACCCGGAAATCGCCCGCGTCGGCCTGAACGAAACCGAAGCGAAGGAAAGGGGCATCAACTATGAAGTAACAACTTACAGTATTGAAGAACTGGACCGCGCCATCGCCGATAGCGAAGCGCACGGCCTGGTGAAAGTGTTGACTGTTCCGGGAAAAGACAAAATCCTCGGCGTCACCATTGCCGGAGCCCGCGCCGGCGACCTGATCGCCGAATACGTCGCCGCCATGAAACACAACATCGGCCTCAACAAGATCCTCGGCACCATCCACATCTACCCGACCTTCAGCGAAGCCAACAAATACGCCGCCGGACGGTGGAAACATAATCATGCACCCGAGAAACTTCTAAAATGGGTGCAGCGCTACCATACCTGGATGTTGAAATAAAAAAATCAAAAACAATTAACCACGGAGCGCACGGAGAACACAGAGGATAAAAAATCATTCAAACGTAAGATCAAAAAGTATAGACGGATCAAAAAAGAGCTTCTTAAAATGCCCAAATTAAAGATAATTTTCTAGCCCAACATTTCTTTGTTTTTCCCTCTCTGTGAACTCCGGCAGAAAATTACTCCATCCATTTTCTGCATTTCCACCATCCCTGGCGGTCATGTCCTCGGTGGTTAAATTGTTTTTTTTGAATATCAACCAATCATCGTATCAAGGATGGCGGCGCTCAGCCGCGGGCCGGGTTCGGCGATGACGTAGCCCTGAATGTAATCCACGCCCAGTTCGTACAGCGCCGGCAGCACCTCGGCGTTTTCGACCTGGGTGGCGACGACCTTGATGTTATTCTCGCGGGCCTTTTTCACGATCTCGCGGACGGCCTCTTTCTTTTCGGGATTTTTGTGGATATCGGTCACGACGTTGTGACTGAGTTTCAGGTAATCCAGTTCGAGGTGCTTGATGTAGTTGAGGGAGATGTCGCTTTGTTCGAAGAAATCGATGGCGAATTCCAGCTTAAGCTTTTTCACGTTCTGGTTGAGGGACTTGGTTTTCTGCAACCGCGATAAAATCGTGTTTTTGTCGACTTCGATTACGAAGTTGCCGGGGCTCAGCTTGGCGCTGGTGATCTCGAGTATGATGTTGCTCATGATCACTTCGTCGACAAGCGAGTGGCCGGAGATATTCAGAAAGAAACGCAAGCCTCGTTGCGTCTGCTTCTTGATCTTCTTCACCTGCTCTTCGGCCTTGAAGCGGCGGATGGCGTTCTTGACCACCCAGCGGTCGATGGCGGGCATCAGGCCGAACTGCTCGGCGGTCGGCAGAAACGCGTCCGGCATGATGAAGTCGTCGCCCTGCTTGATGCGCAGAAAAATCTCGAAGTTGTCGTGGCCGTCGTCCTCGACCGACATGATGGGCTGGAACAGCAGTTCCAGCTTGTTGTTTTTCAGGGCATCGTCGATAACCTCGACCATTTCACCCATGCCGCCGGCAGCTTCGGCGGGAGGCTCCAGCCCGGTTTCATCCATGATCTGGTTTTCCCGCATATGCCGGACCGCTTCGTTAAGGCGGCGGCGCGCCTCCAGCCCGGCGAATTCCCGGCGCACCACGAAGGTAAACTGCGCGGGCAGCTCGGTGTTGACCACGTCGCAGGCGCCCAGCCGGCTGGCATGAATGTAATCCTGGGGGGTCAGGCGATCGGCGACCAGGATCAACGCCGGCGGGTCGTCCATTTTTTTGAGGATCTGTACCAGCCGCTTCTCATCGGCGGCATTGCGCTGGTGCAGATAAATCAGCAGATCCAGCCGCTTGTTGGTTTGCAGCGCCGGCAGCGTGTCGAGGTTCTCCAGCACGTGGCAATCGACCGGAAAGCCGGTATCCGCCAGCATGTCAACAAAGGTCTTGCAACCCTCCTTGCCATCGCCGATAAATACAAGCTTCGCGGTAACCTTATCATTCATTCAAAAATAACTTCGGCATCCTGCGTTTTATGGATTCTTGATGGTCGCACGCACCACGCGGGTCGCCACGTCGGGCACTTGAAAATTGCCGCGGCTGGCAACCGCGCTGACGGCATATACGCTGTAGGCGGTCGGGCCGCCTTCGTTGCAGGCGGTAAGCGGCGGCGGCGTGCAACTCGGCGTCGAGGTAAGTGTACAGGTTATGTCCACGTCATGTCCCGCAATCGTCAGGCTGGCGGCCACATCCCCGCAACCGGCCGCGCCGTTTTCTATCCTCGAAATGGCGTAGTCGACTCCCGCCCGGGCGGCAAAATAAGCCTGCGCGCCCCTGGCGGCATAAAGGCTGCCGATATGCTGACCGGTGCTGAGATTCGCCATGGACACCACCATGACCGTCACCACGGTCAACAAAAACAGTACCAGGACAATGCTGATACCGTGCTGCCTGCTGTAAGAACATTTTCGTCTCATGGCACGTTTACCACGTGAACCTGGTACAACAGGGCCACGCTTTCCGAGGTGGCCGCGTCCTGGACCTGCACCCGCAAGGTTACCAGACCGTGACGGGTGCCGGCGCCGGTATAACCGAACGCGCAACCGGCAATATTATCCGCCAACAGATTACCGGGGCCGCCAAACTCCGCGTCGGTCACCGGTTGGGTGTTCTGGATCCCATAGTCCTCGTAGCGGCGAAGTTCATCGGTGCTTGAGTCGCAGACAAAGCTGACCGGCCGGTCCACGACGTAGAACCGCTGCTGGCTGCTGGGTGGAATCGGAAACGGGAAATTCCAGTTGGCGCCGTTGTTATAAGTGATCGTGGTGGGCGTCACCGCCGTGATAGCGGCGATATTGTCGCCGTTATAGGCGTTAAAATGGCCGGCCCCGAATCCGGTGTTGTAAACCACCAGGCAGTCCGCGTCGCCGTCCAGGCAACTCGACTGTCCGGCAGGTCCGGGTGTGATGGGGCCGATCACCCCCCCCGGTACGTCAAATTCATCGGTGCCCGAATTAAACACGGGGTCCAGCGGATTGCCGTTGCCGTCGCTTTCCACCCGCGCGCGATAGCGTCCGCCGGTGGTGGTGTTGAGAAACTCGAGCGCGGTGCGGTCACCCGACACCGTAATGCGGATGCTGTTGGGCAACGCGACGCGCAGCTCCCGACTCATCCGTTGCAAGGCGTTGTCGGCGATGTCGACCAGCTCCGCCCGCCGGGCCACGTCGGTGAAACTCTCGATCGGCGCCAGGATCAGCCGGCCGCCCAGCACCGCCAGGATGCCGATCAGCACGGTCACTATCAGCAACTCCATGAGCGTGAAGCCTTGTTGGCGGTGGATGGAAAAACGCCTCTTCATGCTATACAACCTAATACTGCGCCCGGTGTCCGGTCAGGGTAATCGTCAGCGGCTGGGTGGCATGGGTGACCGTCACGTCCACCCGCTGCGTATTGGCCTGCTGCGCGCCGGCACCCAAAGTATCCGGCGTTACCGTGACATCGACGATATAGTCGTCCAATTCCGTCAACGAATTGCCCAGATAATCCACCGGTGCCTCGGCGATAACGCAACCGTAGTCCCGCACATCGTCATAATTCGCCCGATTGGCGGGAGATGCGCCTTCCTCACAGCCGGTTTCAGGCTGGTCAGGATCCTGGTAAGCCTTTAACAGCGCTTCTTCCAGATAAGCCTGGGCGATGGCGATCGCCTGCATGCGCAGCATGGGGTCTGCGCTACGGCCCACGCTGGCGGTAAATATGCCGAGCAATGCCCCCAACACGATGGCCACCACCACGATGATAACGAGCAGTTCGATCAACGTGTAACCTTGCGCCTGTTTGGAAAAGAATGCTTTCATAGCAACAGGCTTTCCATGAGTACCCCGGTTAATAAACAAAACCGGTGACGGGTTCGACAGTGATCGTGCCGGCACCGACCGCCACGGCGCCTCCCAGCGAAGGCTGGCCCTGCCCGTTATAGGTAAACACAAGATTGCCGACCGTGACGCCTGCCGGAGGCGCACCGGCATAAGCGCCGCCGGTCGCGGGGTTAGTCAGGCTCGTGCCAAACCCGCCGATGGCGCCAGAACAGGGAAGCGTGCCCGCGGCATCATCCCTAACGCTCACGGCGTAACCCGCACCAGATATATCCACCTGAACATCGCACCCCGACAAAATTGCGAACTTTTGTGCGAAACGGATCGCGGCGCGCAGTTCCTGATCGAAGCTAGCTGTACGAAAAGGAGAGGTATCAAATTTCGAGAAAACGGCAATTGACAGGACAGCTAGCAGGATAATGATTACTATCAATTCCATTAGCGTAAATCCTGCCTGCCTTGATATGACTGCCTTCATGTCCTCACAAGTACAGATTAAATTAGCAAGAAGAAAAAGTGCCAATGCTCCAACTAACGCGATATTGAAAGGGGGCTTTAAAAAGCCCCCTTCAAACCGATATCAATACTACATGCGTTTTAACCCGTGCAGATAATAGTCGCGTTTGCTGTAGCAGCACCCCGCGATACCACACAGGTAAACGTGTCACCGGCCGCAGCGGCAGTACAATTAACGTTACCTGTGAACGTAAAGCCGGTCGGCAGAGTTCCTGACTGAAAAAGATCTTCAATATCATTAGCTCCACCTGTCGCGTCACATGCAACATCCGCGCTTAAATCAACTGCCGGAGTACCACCGGGAACCGCACTAGCAGCATAGTTAATCGCTGCTGCAGAGCTTAATTCGGCGGCAATACCATCAACTGCTGCGTCCTCAGCCGCAGCGCTTAAATCCTGGAATCTCGCAGTTGCCACCGCCCCGATAATGCCGAGCAGCACAATCACGACCACCAGCTCTATGAGCGTAAAACCTTGTTGTGACCTTTTCATATCGTTTACTCCTACCGTTTTAAAAGTTACAAAATAATTCCAAACGCCCGGCGGCGGCTGGAGGGAATCCGTTATCCGGTTTAGCGGCTTTCCGGACTCATTCTTTAAAAAACGCCTTTAAACTCTTGACTTAAAACAAGGTTTTCAAGGCGATCAAACTCTGAACCATTGCGGCAAAAAAGCAACCACCGCGATCAGCGTCGCCAGGCTTAACACCAGCGCGCCGTATATGCGGGTGTGCTTTTCTCCCCACTGGTCCAGGTTAAATACGCTGCGTTCAATATAGTCAATCACCCCCTGCGTCGATACCCATCGATTGCTGTGCGAATCCAACGATTTCAGAAAAGCCGGCGCGACCAGCATCATCAAGCCCGCCAGCAAACCGACAACTGCCGCCAGGCAAACGCCGGTCACCACGATCTCCGCGGTCAGTCCGAACCAGAAAACCTCGACGCTCTCGAAAGGCTGTCGCAACGACAGACCGGTTCCCGCCTCGATCCGGAAGAACAGGTGATAGAACATCACCAGCGAACCCAACACCAGCAATGCACCGACGACGATATGGAAACGGTACATCACGTGATCGACATTGTGTGTTTTGTCGGGCAGCTTATTGAAAGCGGGAATGTTCACCCAGGTGGCGGCCACCCGGTTGGCCTTCACAAACAGCCGCGGCGATGCGAGCGCCAACAGGCCGGCCGCGAACACTACCAGCAGGCCGGCCGCCCAGAGATATTCGAATATTGTCCACAGCACGCTCATACCCGCTCCCTTTCAGTTGGTACCTTTTTGTTTCACCATCGTTTTATCCGTTTCCACTTGCACCAGCCTCAACGGTAACGGATTCCCCGGGCGCCGCACATATTGCAGACTCAAACGAATTTCCCGGCTGCCGGCTTCCTCGTTTCGCAACGGCTGATTCATAAACCGGTAAACCGCCTGCCGGCTGTCGAGATCGAAATACCAGCGGCCGGCCGGCACCTGCACGCCGTCCTGCGCGGAATACTCGCCGGCGTAATCCCGCGGCACCTGCGCCAGCATGGCAAACGGGTTACCGCCGTCGTATTTGGCGAAGTCGCCCTGCTCCTCTTCGAGCATCTTACTGAACATGTACATCTGCACGCTCTGCCTCAATATCGACAATGTCTGCTGTACCGTTGCCTGCTCTGCGGAAATCACCAGCCGGTTGACATATCCAAAAAAAATCAACGCCAGCACCACGATAATGCCGAGCCCCAGCAGGTTTTCCAGGTAGCGCTTGCCGCGATAAGAAACGAAGTCCCATGTCGCCCTCACTTGAGCATCTCGACCACGTTCCACATCGGCAGGAAAATGCCGAGCATCAACAGCAACACCAGCCCGGCCATGGCGACCGTCAGCAGGGGCTCGATAATTGCATTCATGTGCTTGACGTCGTAATCGACCTCGCGTTCGTAGAAGCCGGCGATCTCGTCGAGCATCTCGTCAAGCCGGCCGCTTTCCTCGCCCACCGCGACCATTTGCAGCACCAGCGAAGTGAACACCTGCTGCTTGCCGGCCGCTCGCAGCAGGCTTTCGCCGCGTTCGACCGATTCGCGCATGCGCAGAATCTTCACCGACAGATATTCGTTGCCGACGGCGCGGGCGGTTACCGTCACCGACTGCAGGATGGGCACGCCGGCCTTGAGCGCCATCGCCAGTGTGCGCGCGAAACGCCCGAGCGTCCCGCGCATGACGATGTTGCCGAATATCCAGAACTTCACCTTGCGCTCGTCCCACCACAGCCGGCCCTTGTCGGTATTGATGTAGCGGGTAAATCCAAAAATGCCCAGGCCGACAAGGCCGAACAACAGGTACCAGTAATCGACCATGAAATTCGAAATCCCCATGATGATACGGGTCGGCAGCGGCAGCGTCAGACCGTTTTTGGCATAGAACGAGGCAAACTTTGGTATCACGAATATCATGAGAATAGCAACCGCGATCACCAGTGCGACCAGCACGAAGGTCGGATAGCGCAACGCGGTTTTGATCTGCCGCAGGGTTTCCTTGTCGCGTTCGTAATAGTCGTGCAAATGCAGGAAGGCTTCATCGAGTTTGCCGGAGGTTTCCCCCACCCGGATCATGTTGACGAACAACGGGCTGAAAATTTTCGGATGGCGGCCCATGGCGGTCGACAGGTCGCGGCCCGCTTCCAGGTCGGCGGCTACTTCGTTGATGGTCTCGGCGAACACCGGGTTGCGATAGGATTCGGCCAGCAGGCGAAAGCCGCGGATAATGGGCACGCCGGCGCGTGTCAGGGTATAGCATTGCCGGCTGAACAGGATCAGGTCGTCGATGCCGGGCGCGTCCCAACCCAACCGGCGGCGCAGCGTCTGCAACAGCCCCGGCGGCCGGGCTTCATACAATTCAATTTGCAACGGAATGGCGCCGCTTTGCAGCAACTGGCCGGCCACCGCTTCAGAGCTGGAAGCCTCCATCAAGCCTTCCACCCGGCCGCCGCCACTGGTTCTTGCTGTATAGTTGAACTTTGGCATCGCTTACCTCGTGACCTCCGGCAAGCCGTCACCCGAATGATCGAGCAGTTCCGGCAAACTCAGGCTGTCTTCGCTGCGCTCCGAAGTGATCCGCATCAACTCCTCCACGGTGGTAATACCCTGCCGGATATAATCGAGTGCGCCATACCGCATGGGTCTGAACGATTTGTTGTTACGAACCGCCTCGGCGAACGCAACCGAATCGTTGGCGCGCAACGCGGTCAGCATGCCCTGGTCCGGTTCGAGCAATTCATACACGCCGATACGCCCGCGGTAACCGGTATTGTTGCAATTCTGACAACCGGCGCCGTGCATCGCCTGCACGTCCGCCGCCTCCGCGCCGCAAACCGAATCCAGCCAGACTTTCTGGTGCGGCGGGATCTCGTAAGGCTGGGAACAGAATTCGCACACCCGCCTCACCAGCCGCTGGGCGACGATGGCTTGCAGGCTGGCGGCGATCAGGAACCCGGGGGCACCCATGTCCAGCAGGCGGTCGGCGGTGCTCAAGGCATCGTTGGTGTGCAACGTCGACAGCACCAGGTGGCCGGTCATCGCGGCGCGTAACCCGATCTCGACCGTTTCCCGGTCGCGCATTTCGCCGACCAGGATAATGTCGGGGTCCTGGCGCAATGCCGCGCGCAGGATCTCGACGAACCCCAGGCCGATCTTGGGTTTCACCTGCACCTGGTTGATACGCGGCAGGCGATACTCCACCGGATCCTCGGCGGTGATAATCTTGTTTTCGGGCCGGTTCAATTCCTGCAGAGCCGCATACAACGTGGTGGTCTTGCCGCTGCCGGTGGGTCCGGTCACCAGTATCAAACCGTGCGGGCGCTGGATGATTCTGTAGAAACGTTCGCGAATATTGCGCGGCATCCCCAGTGCGCCGATGTTCAACATACCGTTGGTCTGGTCGAGCAGACGCATCACCACCGACTCGCCGTATTCCACCGGCATGGTAGACAGACGCACGTCGATGCTGCGGCCCTTGACACGGATGTTGAAGCGGCCGTCCTGCGGGATGCGTTTCTCTGAAATATCCAGCCCGGCGACGATCTTCAAACGCAGCGCTACGGCGGGCGCGATCCTGTTTTCCTTCATCACCTGCTCGTGCAACACGCCGTCGATGCGCTGGCGGATGCGGAGATGGTGTTCGCCGGGTTCGATATGAATGTCCGAGGCTTTCACCTGTACCGCGTCTTCGAAAATCGACTTCAGCAGCTTGGCGACCGGCACATCCTCGTCGGAGGTCGTTTCCAGCAGGTTGGCCAGATCGATATCGGCGCCCGACAGTTCCTGCCCCAACTCCTCGGCCAGATTGCTGATTTCGGAGGTACGGCGGTAAACGCGATCGAAGGTTTCCAGCAACTGCGATTCGCGCACGATCGCCATATTGACGGACTTGCCCAGGTGATGCGCCAGTTCGTCGTAAGCGAACAGGTCGGTGGGGTCGGCCATACCCACCAGATAATGGCTGCCCTGATCCTTCAACACCAGAGCACGGTAGCGGCGCGCCAGGGTCTCCGGCAGTCTTTTGATAACCTCGGGCTCGAACGCATACCTGGCCAGGTCAATCACCGGCACGGATAACTGCCGGCCGAGGAAATTCAGCAGGCTGTCTTCGTCGATGTACCCCAGCGAGATCAGCGTCTGGCCGAGTTTGCGGCCGAGCTTTTGCTGCTCCTTCAGCGCGATGTCCAACTGCTGCTGGGTGATAATATCGTGTTCAACCAGCAGATCGCCGATACGAATTTTTTTGCGCGGCGCGCTTTGCAGCGGCGAGTTCATGAACGGGTCCCCAACTGTTTCAAACGCGCATCGACGTAGGTAACCAATTCGGCACTCAAGCCGGGAATGATCCGCGCGGCTCTGTAAGCCTGCCCGGCTTCGGTTGTCCGGCCGAGCGCTTCCAGGGAAATGCCCATCCCCACCCACCAGGCGCCCTGCTGTTTGTTCAGATCCAGCGCATGCATGTAACGGGAGACCGCTTCGGCGTGTTCGCCGAGTCGCTGCTCAACCGCCGCCAGCAGCGCCTGGTAGTCGGCATCGTTGCCGGCGTATAACAAGCTGCTTTCCAGCACCTGTTTGGCCGCGGATAGCTGTCCGCGCTCAACCAGGATTCTGGCGTACATTTTGGCGAACGGCAGATATTGCGGACTCGCGTCGATACCCGCTTTCAAAACCATGAACGCTTCCGCTTCACGGCCGGTACGCAGATATAAATTCGCCAGCAGTTCGCGGGCCACGTGCATACCGGCCTGCAAACGCACCGCTTCGCGCAGCTCGGTGATGGCCGGATCGATCCGCGAAACCTGCAAATAATCCAGCGCCCGCTGGTAATGCGACTCGGCGCGTTGCGCGGTGCCGGCAGGCCGCTTGATATCGTTGACCGGCGAGGTGACAACCCGCGGTTCTTCTTCGGCGGTCGCCGGGACAACCGCCGCCTTCTGTGCGCTTACCTTTCGAGACGCTGCCGGCAAAGAGTCGCCGCGGGCGGCAACCGTCGGCGCGGTTGCCGGCGCGGCGCGCGACGCGGCGACGGCATCAACCGAAGCCGCTGACGATTCCACTGCCGATGCATGCGGCTGCATGGATACGAGTTCCGTTGACTGCGCGGGTTGTGCCGCTTCAACCGGCGGTTCCGGCGCCTTGGCCGGATCTACGGATTGTTGGTCGGTGGCAAAACCGCTATGCATCGCCGGTTGCTCAACCGGACGACTCGCAGGCTGGTCGCTGGCCGTGGCCGCCGGTGTAACGGCAATACCGGCATCCGGATGATTGCTCTTGATTAACAAAAAGCTGGCCGCCAGCAGTACCGCGCTGGCCGGAAACAACAAACGCCAGACGGTTTTGTTGCCCGTGGACAGGCTTTCCGTGCGCACGCCCAGGCTTTCCACCAACCGCGCAACCGGCGACGCCTGTCCCCGGCGCTGCTCAAGATCCTTCAACATTTGATTGATCACGCTCACAACATGTGGCTCCATAACCACCAGGCCGTGGCCAGCATGGCGAAGGTGCCCAATCCCAGGCCGATATTGACAATCTGTTCGCGCAGCAACGGCGAGGCTTCCAGACCATCGGTGTCGTTGACGGCCTGCTTCACATGCGCGGCGTTGATCCTGCGTTCGCCCTTGCCGAAAGCCAGTAACAGCGACTTGTTGCTGAGGATATTGACCAGACGCGGAATACCGCCGCTGGCCTTGTAGATCTGCGCAATCGCATCCCGGTGAAACAGCGGTTCGCCGTTATAACCGGCGATCCGCAAACGATGCTCCAGGTAATGCGTGACACGCGACAAATCCAGGGGTTGCAACTCGTAGGAATACACGATGCGTTGCCGCAGCTGCCGGTTGCGCGACTTTGCCAGTTTTTCATCCAGTTCCGGCTGTCCGAACAGCACGATTTGCAGCAGCTTGCGCTTTTCCGTTTCCAGGTTGCTGAGCAACCGCAACGCTTCCAGCGTCTGGTCGGGGATCGACTGCGCCTCGTCGAGGCACACCACCACGCGTTTGCCCTGCTCGTTGAGTTCGATCAGGCGCCGATTAATCGATTTGAGCAGTTCGTGATCCGACAGCCAGTGCGTGTCGATGCCCAGTTCTTCGGCCAACGCCTTGCGCAGACTGACCGGGCTCAGATACGGATTGGGTATATAGGCGGTTTGGAAATTGTCACCCAGCCGGTTAAGCAGTTCGCGGCACAGCAACGTCTTGCCGGTGCCGACTTCGCCGGTTATTTTCACGAAGCCTTCGCCGCTGTTCAGCGCAACCAGCAGCACGTTGAGCGCTTCCTGATGACCCTGGTGGCAAAAAAAGTATTGGGTATCGGGTGCCAGCGAAAACGGCATCTCACGGACACCGAAAAAATGTTCATACATGGCGGACCTCCACACTCATGCTTCCACCCATCTATCGCCTGAGACCGTCGATCCTGTTTGTCACCTGGCCCAGTTCGGTCTGCCAAGTATCGTCGCCGATCACGATCGGTTTCAACAGAATGACCAGCTCACTGCGCTCGTTGGTTCGCTGAGTCTGCTGAAACAAACGCCCCAGCAGGGGAATATCGCTCAACCCGGGCACACCGCCGACCGTGTCCGCGCTCTGGTTTTGCATCAAACCGCCGATGATGATGACTTCGCCGCTCCTGGCGCGCACGATGGAATCCGTTTCGCGCACGGTGCTGAACGCCAACGGTAATGACTGATCCTCGCCGGAAACCGTGATTTCCTTGACCTGATCGGTCACTTCGCTGATCGACGGGTGAATGTGCAGGATGACTTCGCTTCTTTCATTGATCTGCGGCGTCACGTCCAGGGCAATGCCGGAAAAGAACGGCGTGAGAATGATTTGCGGCGTGGTCGTGGTGGTGGTGCCGGTGACGGTGGTCGAGGCGATCTCGGTGACGAAAAATTCGTCCGAGCCCACTTTAATTACGGCCTTCTGGTTGTTGACCGTCGACACACGCGGACTGGAAAGCACGTTCACGTCGCCCTGCTGGTCGAGCAGACGGATAATCAGCGCGAAATCGTCGCTGGCGGTGCCTAACGCAAACAGATTGCCGAAACCGGGGAGCGACCGGGTGGACGTCAACCCGGAGGTCAACAGATTGCCCGCGGCATCCACCAGCTCGGAACCACCGTTAATCAGTTCAAGCTGGCTGCCGAAATGCTGCCGGCTGCCGTCCTGCTCCAGCTTCGCCCAGTTGATACCGGCCTGGTGGGCGTCGTTCAAGCGCACTTCGATGACCTTGGCTTCAATAATGACCTGACGATGCAGGCTGGACTCGGCCCTTGCGAGAAAGGCTTCGACGTCGCGCAGTTCGCCGGGCATGGCCCTGACCACCACCAGCCCCGCCTGCGGACTGATCACCACGCTGCGGCCTTCGCCCTCGCCGATCAAGGTGCGGACGGTGTCGGCCAGTCCGTTCCAGAAATCGGCTTCCGATTCGGTGGCGATCCTGCTGGCGGCGAACGCCTGCGAGCGGCTCCCGCCCTGAACGTCGTTTATATCGTCGACACCGCGGCCACCCCGACCGCCCCGGCCGCTTTGCAGATCGCCGTTAACAATTTGTCCCGAGGTGACCCGCGTATTGGACTCGCCCTTGCGGGAAACATTAAGGTAACTGACATTGAATATCTTCGACTGCAGGCGGGCCGGCATGATGAAATAGCCGGCGCGATTTTTCTGGTACTCGTAACCGTACACGTCGCGGGTAACTTCCAGCACTTCGTCGATGGTGACGCTCTTCAGATCGAGACTCAGTACGCCCTTCACATCCGGATGCACCACCATGTTGACCGGTGTGCCTTTCACCAGGCCCATGAAGAAAGCCCTGGCGGCCATGCGGTTGACGGTGATATCGAAGCGCTCTTCTTCAATGGCGCGTTGCACGCGAGGCTGCAACTGCGGATTGTAATCGGGCAACAGCGCCTCGCTGACCTGTGGGGGAACGCCGCCGGCTTCGGCCGCGGTTTCGGACTGCTTCGCCTCCTGCAGCGCGGCTTTGATATTGGCCAGCGCGTCTTCGGGCGACTTCTCCTTCGGCGCGTTGGATGCGCATCCCTGGATGCACATCGCGATGATCGTCATAACAAACAGCTTTCTCAGCATAACGTTAACCTTGTTTTTATTTAACCTGCCGCACGGAAGGTACCGCCGGAC
>DASVCP010000424.1:0-3947 GCA_036381555.1 Gammaproteobacteria bacterium | reverse complement strand
TACCCTTTGAACCTGAACCGGTTAATACCGGCGGAGGGAAGCTGCGATACCTATACCTGTTCGCTGTGCCGTCTCTCCATCCGCTGAATTCAACCCTTATGGGCAAGGAGTACGGTTATGAGCGCAATTCCACAAGAGTTTATCCGCAAGACAGCCGAATTATCGGCCGATGTGACCCGATCCATCCCGGGATCCAGGAAAATCTATGTACAGGGTTCGCGTCCCGATATTCGCGTGCCGATGCGCGAAGTGCAATGCGCGCCGACTCCGGCCAGTTTCGGTGCGGAAGAAAACCCTCCCATAGCCGTTTATGATACTTCCGGACCCTATACCGATCCTGATATCCCCATCGACCTGCTGAAAGGCTTGCCGCCGTTGCGTGATTCCTGGATCCTGGAAAGGGGGGATACCACGCAGCTTGACGGCCCCAGCTCCGAATACGGCCGCAACCGGCAGTCGGACCCGCAGTTACGTCATTTGCGTTTTGAACACCTGCGTAAACCGCGGCGGGCCGTGTCAGGCGGTAACGTCAGCCAGATGCACTATGCCCGTAAAGGGATTGTCACTCCCGAAATGGAGTTCATCGCCATTCGGGAATCCCTGCGTTTGCAGGCGTTGCGCGAGGATCCTCGCTATCGGCCATTGCTAAAGCGGCATCAAGGTCAGCATTTCGGTGCAAGTTTGCCGGAGGAGGTCACGCCGGAGTTTGTCAGGGACGAAGTCGCGCGCGGCCGGGCCATTATTCCGGCCAATATCAATCACCCCGAGCTGGAGCCGATGATCATCGGGCGCCACTTCTTGGTCCAGATCAACACCAATATCGGTAATTCGGCGGTTACCTCCAGTGTGGCCGAAGAATTCGAAAAAATGGTCTGGTCGGTACGCTGGGGCGGCGATACGGTGATGGATCTGTCCACCGGCAAGCATATCCATGAAACCCGCGAGTGGATCCTGCGCAATTCGCCGGTGCCGGTCGGTACGGTGCCGATTTACCAGGCGTTGGAAAAGGTTAACGGCCGGGCGGAGGAGTTGAGCTGGGAAATTTTCCGCGACACGCTGATCGAGCAGGCGGAGCAGGGCGTGGATTACTTTACCATCCATGCCGGGGTTCGGCTGCCCTACGTGCCGCTGACGGCCAAACGGGTGACCGGAATCGTCTCGCGGGGGGGTTCCATTATGGCCAAGTGGTGCCTGGCGCATCACCAGGAAAGCTTTCTTTACACCCATTTCGAGGAAATCTGCGAGATCATGAAAGCTTACGATGTTTCCTTTTCGCTGGGCGACGGCCTGCGGCCCGGCTCGATCGCCGACGCCAACGACGAAGCCCAGTTCGCCGAACTGGAAACTCTGGGTGAGCTGACGAAAATCGCCTGGGAACATGACGTGCAGGTCATGATCGAGGGGCCGGGGCACGTGCCCATGCAGTTGATCAAGGAGAACATGGACAAGCAATTGCGTGATTGTTACGAAGCCCCTTTTTATACTCTGGGGCCGCTGACCACCGACATCGCGCCCGGTTATGATCACATTACCTCGGCCATCGGCGCCGCCCAGATAGGTTGGTACGGAACGGCCATGCTGTGTTATGTCACACCCAAGGAGCACTTGGGGCTGCCCAACAAACAGGATGTACGTGACGGCATTATCACGTATAAAATCGCCGCCCACGCCGCCGATCTAGCCAAGGGGCACCCGGCGGCACAACTGCGTGACAATGCTTTGTCAAAGGCGCGTTTCGAGTTTCGCTGGCAGGACCAGTTCAACCTGGGGCTGGATCCGGAAAAGGCCCAGGAGTTTCACGACGAAACGCTGCCCAAGGACTCCGCCAAGGTGGCGCACTTCTGCTCCATGTGCGGCCCGCATTTCTGTTCCATGAAAATCACCCAGGACGTGCGCGACTACGCGGCCAGCAAGGGTATCGCCGACATCCAGGTCGCGGTCGAGTCCGGCATGCAGGAACAGTCGGAACGTTTCCGCAA
The DNA here is from genome assembly GCA_036381555.1 of Gammaproteobacteria bacterium. Lineage (GTDB taxonomy): Bacteria > Pseudomonadota > Gammaproteobacteria > HTCC5015 > HTCC5015 > DASVCP01. The sequence continues at coordinate 1,968 of DASVCP010000424.1, read as the reverse complement.
AACCGGCGCCGAAATCTACCAGAAAACCTGATGGCAGGCTTCCGGCCTGCCAAAAAACCATCTAACCACGGAGGACACGGAGATCACGGAGAAAATTAAAAAGAACATGTAATTAAATCTTTGATGGAAGATTAATCGTCAAGAAGCTCGAATGTTTTAGAGCCTCCTTAATTGTTTTTATCTAAAGATTTTTTAACTCTGTGTGCTCCGTGTCCTCCGTGGTTAAAAGTTTTTCAATGCCAGCCGATAAGAATGCTATGTTGATGCGTAATACCACCAAGATTAACGCCAAGGTGGCGCCCTCCGGCGACTTGAACGTATTGTCCCAGTATGAAGTCGGCAAGCTGAAAAACGCCAGCGCCGGCGGTCTGCACGAGATTTTCCGGCGTTGTTCGCTGGCTGTGCTTAACAGCGGCAACGAAACCGATGACACCTTGCAGTTATTGAGCGACTACGCCGATTTCGACGTGTACGTGGTGCAGCAGGACCGGGGCGTCAAGCTGGAAGTGGTTAATGCGCCCGCCTCCGCGTTCGTGGACGGCAAAATGATACTGGGGGTAAAAGAGCACCTGTTTTCTGTCATGCGCGATATTTTGTTTGTCAGCGAGCATTTGGAAAACCAGGTGGGGTTGGACCTGACATCTTCGGAAGGCATCACCAACTTTGTTTTTCATATCCTGCGCAATGCCGGGGTTTTCAAGCAGAAGTCGCGTACCGATACCGTGGTGTGCTGGGGCGGGCATTCCATCAGCCGGGTCGAATACGATTATACGAAGGAAGTCGGTTATCAGGTTGGTTTGCGAAAACTCGATATTTGCACGGGATGCGGCGCCGGCGCGATGAAAGGCCCCATGAAAGGCGCTGCTATCGGTCATCTTAAACAGCGTCGCGAAGGCGGCCGGTATATCGGCATTTCCGAACCCGGAATCATCGCTTCTGAATCGCCCAATCCGGTGGTCAACGAACTGATCATCATGCCCGACATTGAAAAGCGTCTGGAAGCGTTCGTGCGCCTGGGGCATGCTTTTGTGGTTTTCCCCGGTGGAGTTGGAACCGCCGAGGAAATCCTGTTTTTGTTGGGCGTGTTGCTGCATCCAGACAACCACGAGTTGCCGTTTCCGCTGATTTTTACCGGACCGGCGACCAGCAAGGCTTATTTTGAGCAGATTGACGCGTTTTTGAAAGACGTGCTGGGTGAAGACATCCAGCGGTTTTATAAAATTATCATTGGCGATCCGGTCCAGGTGGCGCACGAAGTCGCCAAGGGCGCGCAGCGGGTTTACGAATTCCGTCGTCAGCAATCCGACGCATACTACTTCAATTGGCGGTTGAAGGTCGGCCAGGAATTCCAGGTGCCGTTCGAACCCACGCATGAAAACATGGCGGCACTGGCGTTACACCGCGATATGGACCGTTACATTCTGGCTTTCAATCTGCGCCGGATGTTTTCAGGTATTGTCGCCGGGAACGTCAAGGAGGCGGGCATCAAACGGATACAGGCGCATGGTCCTTTCCGAATTGACGGCGATCATGACCTGATGCGCAGCCTGGACCAGCTGCTGGAAGCGTTTATCGTCCAGCAGCGCATGAAACTGCCGGGCAAGAATTACCGGCCTTGTTATGAGATTGCAGTTTAAAAAATAAAGAATAAAAGTATTTGAGTATATAAAGTATATGAGGGAGGGCCGGAGTTTAGAGTGCCTTCATACTCAATACTCCAATACTTCTCTACTGCCAAATAAAAACGCCCGGCAAGCCGAGCGTTTTTATTTGGTTTTATGATCCTTCGCCTGGGTTTTCGCTGAAGTATTGCATCTTGTCGGGTTTGCCGTCGAACTCGGCGGCTTCGGGCAGCGGATCGATTTTCACCGTAATATTCGGCCACTGTTCCGCATACTTGGCGTTGAACTCAACCCACTTATCCGTGCCTTCCTCAGTATCGGGCAGGATAGCTTCGGCCGGGCACTC
>DASVCP010000423.1:0-6118 GCA_036381555.1 Gammaproteobacteria bacterium | reverse complement strand
GTGCAGGAAAGCTATGTGAACCTGGTGCCGACCGTGCAGGGTGGTACACATGTGAACGGTTTGCGTACCGGTCTGACCGAGGCGATGCGTGAATTTTGCGAGTTCCGCAACCTGCTGCCCCGCGGCGTCAAACTGAGCCCGGAAGATGTCTGGGACAAGGTCAGTTACATTCTGTCGCTGAAAATGCAGGACCCGCAGTTCGCCGGCCAGACCAAGGAGCGGCTTTCCTCGCGCGAATCGGCGGCGTTCGTGTCCGGTGTGGTCAAGGACACGTTCAGCCTTTGGTTGAACCAGCACGCCGACATCGGCGAACAACTGGCGCAGCTGGCGATTTCCTCGGCCCAGAGCCGCCTGAAAGCCGCCAAGAAAGTCGTCCGCAAGAAGGTTACCAGCGGGCCGGCGTTACCCGGCAAGCTGGCCGACTGCACCGCGCAGGATCCGCGGGTGACCGAGCTGTTTCTGGTGGAAGGCGATTCCGCCGGCGGCTCGGCCAAGCAGGCGCGCGACCGGGAATTCCAGGCCATCATGCCGTTACGCGGCAAGATCCTGAACACCTGGGAAGTGGAGCCCGAGCAGGTGCTGGCGTCCCAGGAAGTGCACGATATCGCCATCGCCATCGGCGTTGATCCGGGCTCGAACGATCTCTCGGGGCTGCGCTACGGCAAGGTTTGTATCCTGGCGGACGCCGATTCAGACGGTATGCACATCGCCACCTTGCTGTGCGCGTTGTTCCTGCGCCACTTTCTGCCCCTGGTCAAAGCCGGGCATGTATTCGTGGCCATGCCGCCGCTGTATCGCATCGACGTGGGCAAGGATGTGTATTACGCGGTCGACGAGGCGGAGCGTAGCGGTATTCTCGACCGCATCGAAGCCGAAAAGAAGAAAGGCAAGATCAGCGTCACCCGCTTTAAGGGGCTGGGCGAAATGAATCCGCAGCAACTGCGCGAGACCACCATCAACCCCGATTCACGCCGGCTGGTTCAGCTCACGGTGGAAGACGGCGACAATACTCATAAGATCATGGACATGTTGCTGGCCAAAAAACGCGCCGCCGACCGCAAAGCCTGGTTGGAGCAGAAGGGCAATCTGGCGGACGTTGCTCCCTGACGAACCCTCATATCCATCGAATACCTGCTCGATTCCCGGCTTATTTGCCGGGGTTTCCGGTTAACCTGCGGGACGATAGTGAAAATCAATGGAGGTTGCATTGCCCCGGTTGTTTCCGTTCTGTACAAAGCTTTTCTGGAAATTAAACCGCTAAAACCGACAAATTGATTTAAGGTCAGTCACGACATGCAATCCCAGGGCATATCCTTCCATCACCCGGTCATTTTCTGGTTCGGCTGTCTGTTTATCACCGCCGGGGTGCTGGCGCATGTGCCCATGTTTATGCACGCTTCCCACATGGGCTACCGCATGGTCGGCATGCCCATGGACGCCACCATGCTGACTGGCATGGGGCTGATTCCGCTCGGCGTGGCCATGGCCTGGTACGGCCTGATGCCGCGATTGGCAGCGCTACGGCGCGACAATCACGGCGGCAGTATTCATTTTCATGTTGCCGACAACATGCCGCTCAACCGCGAACACTGGAAGCTGGTTGTAGTGCTGTTCGTCGCCGTGGCGGTGGACGTGATGAAGCCGGCCACGCTGGGTTTCGTCATGCCGGGCATGACCGAGGAGTATCAAATCAGTAGCGAGTCTTCCGGTTTTCTCGCGCTGATTGCTTTGATTGGGATGACCGCCGGCTCACTTATCTGGGGGCGCATGGCCGATCTGATGGGACGCCGCGCGTCGATTCTGCTGTCGGCGTTGATGTTTATCGGCACTGCCATTTGCGGCGCCATGCCGACTTTTGAGTGGAACCTGATCATGTGTTTTTTGATGGGTGCGTCCGCCGGAGGCCTGCTGCCGATTACTTTTACCCTGATGGCCGAGACGATTCCCGCCGCGCATCGCGGCTGGCTGCTGGTGGCGCTGGGGGGCGTGGGCACCTTGGCGGGCTATCTGCTGGCCTCCGGTTCCGCCGCTGTATTGGAGCCGCTGTTCAGTTGGCGCATTCTGTGGCTGTTGGGGCTGCCCACCGGCCTGGCAGTGATCTTTCTCAATCGCTATATCCCGGAATCGCCGCGCTTTTTGGCCAATGCCGGCCTCAAACGCGAAGCCCGTGCCGTACTGGCCCGGTATAACGGCGAAATCACGGCTGACAGTGGCGATGACGAACTGGCCGAGGAGGAGATGAAAGTCGACGTTGAGGGTTTCCGCCAGTTGATTCGTGGACCCTATGCCAGAATCACCATCGGGCTGGTGGGTTCGGGAACGGCCTGGGGACTGGTGAATTTCGGTTTCCTGCTGTGGTTGCCGACTAACCTGCGGGAAATGGGGATGGGAATGGCTGCCAACGATCTTTTGGCTCAGTCCGGTTTTTTGGCGTTGCCGGGCATTCTTGCCGTTATCTGGTTGTATCACCACTGGAGCAGCATCAAAAGCCTGGTACTTTTCATTGCCCTGACCGCCGCTAGCCTGTTGCTGTTTTTTATCCTCGGGCTGTTGAAGATGGATTCGCATATTGTCATTACGGTGGCGACCGCGTTGCTGCTGATCAGTTCAGGCGGTGTGATCGCCATGTTGATTCCTTACGCCGCCGAAATTTATCCGGTACACATGCGCGGCACTGGCGCCGGTCTGGTGGCCGCCAGTTCAAAATTTGGCGGTATCCTGGGAGCGGGCTGTGGTGTTCTGGGTGTTTTCAATAACCTGGCTTTTTCCGCCCTACTTATCGCAGTACCGCTGGTTATCTTTGGATTCCTGGTACTGAAAAGCGGAATCGATACCCGCGGCCGGCGGCTGGAGGAAATTCATGCGGCAGTGGTCAGCAAGGCAGGCAAACAGGTGTTTGAAGCCCAGGCACGCTTTTAAACGGTTTTTTCCAGGCTGCGCAAAAACTCATCATGTGTGGGCAGGGATCTCACCATGCCGTGAATCGCGTGGCGGGCGGTTTGCAGGCCGGCCATGATCTGCCGGCTATCGATATTATTGACCCGCGGGCTGTGCCTGCGCGGCCGGACGCCCATGCCCTCGAACACTGACTGCCAGCTGGTACTTCTGAAAAGTTCGTCCACGCCGTCGCGCATTGCGCCATGCGCCTGAAACAGCTCGATGCGCTCGCGCAAGGAGTCGGGCAGGGTAATGTTTTTACACCAACGCCAGAAGGGCGTGTCTTCACGCGAAGTCGCCGCATAGTGCAGGACGATGAAGTCGCGGACCTCTTCGTAGTCGGCGTTCATGCGGCGGTTGTACTCGCGGATCAGCGCTGGGTCGCAGTCCCGGTCGGGGAAATAACGCAGGAAAAAGTCCATGCCTCTGGCGATCAGGTGAATGGCGGTTGATTCCAGCGGTTCGATGAAACCCGAGGCAAGCCCCAGCGACAGGCAGTTGTGTTTCCAGATTTCGCGCCGGCGGCCGGTTCTGAATGGGATCATCCGCGGTTCGTCCACCAGCGGTGCCTCGATGCTGCGTAACAGCGTGGATTTGGCCTCGGCGTCGCTGCAAAAGCGGCTGGCGTAGACGTAGCCGTGACCGACGGTGTATCGCAGGGGAATCCGCCAAGTCCAGCCGGCCTTGCGGGCGGTGGCCAGGGTGTAGGGATGAATCGTTCCGGTACTTTGGGTTTTAACGGCGATGGCGCGGTCACACGGTAAAAAGTGCGACCAGTCTTCGAAGCCGATCTCCAGGGTTTTTTCGATCAGCAGCGACTTGAAGCCCGTGCAGTCGATGAAAAAATCGCCCTGGATTTCCTGTCCGTTCGCCAGCACGATGGAATTGATAAACCCGCTGTTTTCCTGCTTTACCTGGGTAACCAGTGCTTCGGTACGAACCACGCCCCTGGCTTCCGCAAACGTGCGCAGGTACTGCGCCACCCGTTTTGCATCGACATGCAGAGCGTAGTTGGCACCGCCAATCGGGGTATTGCGGGCTTTGTCAGGCTGGAAGAACCGCCCATTCTCGGCCATAACGCTGCACGGAGCAAAATCCTGCAACGGCGACGTATCGCCAAGCGCACGGGCCTTGAGCCAGCACTGGTAAAAATCCTGGTTATCGATGCGTTTGCCCAGTACGCCGAACGGATGAAAGTACTGTTGCTGCCGCTGCTGCCAGTCGACGAACTTGATACCCAGCTTGTAGGTTGCCTGGGTGGCGCGGATAAACTCCTGCTCATCTATTCCCAGGCGCCGGATCAGGCCGACAAACGGCGGCACGGTGGACTCGCCGATGCCGATAGTGCCGATTTCGCCGGATTCCACCAGCTCGATACGGCATAAATCGTTTTTGAAGTGATGGGAAAGCATGGCGGCCGCCAGCCAGCCGGAAGTGCCGCCGCCCACGATTACGATTTTATTGATGGATTTCACTACTTTTACCGGTTGTCTCGTATTAACTGCCTATCGCCGCTCACATTGCCTTGCTCACCAATCCTTGTTTTCGACAAATACGCCCGCCGACCCTGGATTGCGGCCGGTACTGAAATTCCAGTAGGCCGGGCTGGTCGCCTGGATCGCCTGGCGTAGCACGTCGATCGCCTTGTGACGCGGAAAACTGGCGCGCCAGGACAGGGCCAGTGTGCGGTACGGGGCCGGATCGATAAAGGGCCGGGTCACCAGTAAATCGGGGGAGTATAGCGGAATTTCCGCCGCTCCCAGCGGCAGGATCGTGATGCCCAAACCCGAAGCGACCATGTGACGCAAGGTCTCAAGTGTACTCCCCTGGATGGAGCCACGTACAGTCTCGACGTGCTCGGAAGCGTTTTCAGCGGATAAATGCGGGAACGTGGCCAATACCTGCTCGCGGAAACCGTGACCGGGCGCCAGCAGCAGCACTTCTTCCGGATCGAGATCAACGGGATCGATAACGGTTTTGCCCGCCAGGGCGTGGCTGCCGGGCAGTAAAACCACAAACGGCTCGTCGAACAGGTGCTGGGTAACGATGTCGGGTTGGGCGAACGGCAGCGTGGTAATGATAACGTCCAGCTGGCCACCGCGCAGTTTGTCCGCCAGCGTCGTGACTTCCGCTTCTTCGAGATACAAGGGCATGCCGGCGGCGAGCTTTTGCAACAGGGGAATGAACTGGGGCAGCAGGTAGGGTCCGATGGTCGGCAGGGTACCCACCGCCAACTGGCCGAGCAATGGATCCTTGCTGGTGTTGACGATGTCTTTGATTTCAGCGGTCTGTTCGAGCAGTTTGCGCGCTTTCAGCACAACCTGTTCGCCCAGCGGAGTCGGCTGAATGCCGGCTTTGGTACGCTCAAACAGAACCGTACCCAGTTCCTGCTCAAGCTTTTTGACCGCGATGCTGAGGGTGGGTTGGCTGACATGACAGGCTTCGGCCGCACGCCCGAAATGTTTCTCTTCTGCCAATGCGATAATATAGCGCAGTTCGGTGAGCGTCATGGTCCTGTGTCAGATGAGCCGAAGTCGGTAGCCCGGATGGAGCGCAGCGGAATCCGGGAATTGCACCAAGTATAACGCTATCCCTGGATTCCGCTACGCTTCATCCGGGCCGCGATGAAAATTGGATTTCGACGATGAGTGAAAACCTGGAACTGGATTACGAAGGCATCGAAAAGCTGCCGTTGAAAACCTTCACCGAGAAAGCCTACCTGGATTATTCCATGTACGTGATTCTCGACCGCGCCCTGCCGCACATCGGTGATGGGCTCAAGCCGGTGCAGCGGCGGATTATTTACGCCATGTCGGAACTGGGGCTCAGCGCCGCTTCCAAGCACAAGAAATCCGCGCGCACCGTGGGCGACGTGCTGGGCAAGTTTCACCCGCACGGCGACTCGGCCTGTTACGAGGCCATGGTGATCATGGCGCAGCCGTTTACGTACCGCTATCCGGTGATCGATGGCCAGGGCAACTGGGGTTCCCAGGATGACCCGAAATCGTTCGCGGCGATGCGCTATACCGAAGCCCGTTTGTCGCCGATTGCTAAATTGCTACTGCAGGAACTGGGGCAGGGTACCGTCGACTGGCAGCCCAATTTTGACGGGACGTTGACAGAACCGACTTTGTTGCCGGCACGAGTACCGCACGTACTGCTCAACGGCACCACCGGCATC
>DASVCP010000422.1:0-6135 GCA_036381555.1 Gammaproteobacteria bacterium | reverse complement strand
ACGGTGACCGGCAACGGTCCGCAAGCGGCCGACTGCAACGGCGACAACAGTTCCTCGAGTTCCAGCTCGTCGTCCTCGAGCAGCAGTTCGAGCAGTAGCAGTTCCAGCTCGTCGTCCAGCTCCAGCTCGTCTTCGAGCAGTTCCAGCTCTTCTTCATCTAGCAGCAGTTCCAGCTCGGGTGGCGGAAGCTGTGCGGATATCAAGACGGGCGGCCAGTCCGGAAACTTCAACACCACCGGCGCTTACTGTTTCCGCGTGCAGAGCAGCGTGAACGGCTGGGGCGTTTCCAATTTCGACGGTCGCAGTATTTCGGTGACCGTTAACGGGTCGGGTACGGCGGTCACCACGCCGGGCGCGGCCCTGCCGTCGAAAGGCGGTAGCGACTATTACCATTTTGACAGCACCGCGGGCAGCTTTCCGTGGGCCTCCGTCTATTGGTGGTAATCGTACATCGGTGACGTTCGACAACATGGCGCCGGAGTTGATAAAGCTCCGGCGCCGTGTTCACAACGCATCATCATTAACGTTATGCGAGGGGAAAACCATGAGCAGTAAAGTCAGGTTATATCAGTTAGGTCATTATCTTTTATCGGGTCTGCTTTTGACGATAGTGCCCGCTACAACCGCCCTGGCGGCAACAGGGTTTGCAACCCTGAACGGCGGCACTACCGGCGGTGCCGGCGGGCAGGTTGTCAACGCCAGTACCGGCACGCAAATTCATGAAGCTTTGTGTAATCGCCCTTCCAGCGATACGCCGGTGATTATTCACGTGCAAGGCACGATCACGCCGGGCAACACCAGTGACGTCGACGGCGACAGTTGTAACACCGCCGACGGTGTCATCGAAATCAAGGATGTCAGCAATGTCTCTATCATCGGTGTCGGCAGCGGTGCGCTGTTCGACGAAGTCGGGATTCATATCCGCAATTCGTCGAACATTATCCTGCAGAACCTGCATGTTCGAGACGTGAAAAAGTCGAATGGCACCACGTCCAACGGCGGCGACGCGATCGGGATGGAAGCTGACGTCTCCAATGTATGGGCGGATCACCTGACTCTGGAAGCTTTCGGCGGCGAAGACGAAGGCTACGATGGTTTGTTCGATATGAAGAACAACACCAGATACGTGACTTTGTCGTACAGCATCCTGCGCAATTCCGGCCGCGGCGGGCTGGTCGGCTCGGGCGACAGCGACGATCAGAACAACTTCATTACTTATCATCACAACCTGTGGCAAAATATTGATTCGCGTACCCCGTTGTTGCGCTTTGCCACCGCACACGCGTTCAACAACCATTTCAACGGTCTTAACTCGTCAGGCATGAACCCGCGCATCGGCGGCCAGATCAAGGTGGAAAACAACTACGTTGAGAACGCCAGAAACCCGCTCGGCACGTTTTATACCGATGACATGGGTTACTGGGATGTCAGCGGTAATATCTGGGACAACGTGACCTGGGAGTCCGGCAGCGATGAAACGCCCGCCGGCCCGAATCCGATCTCAACCACGTTCATCAACATTCCTTATTCCTATTCGTTGGACAATGCGAGCTGCGTGCCCCAAATTGTCGCGGCGACCGCGGGCGCCAACAAAGGGTTGCTCGTGTCCAACGGTTCCTGTCAGACGGGCAGCAGTTCTTCCAGTTCGTCTTCTTCCAGCAGCTCGAGTTCGTCCAGCAGTTCAAGCTCGTCCAGCAGTTCGTCGTCTTCGGGTGGCGGCGGCACCCAGGTGACGATCCAGGAAAACACGTTCGGTTTCTGCGGCGTGGACGGCACGGTCGACAGTGACAACGGCGGTTTCACCGGCAGCGGGTTTGCCAATACCGACAATGCCAGTGGAACCAGTGTCGATTGGCGCGTGAATGTGCCGTCCAGCGGCAACTATCTGCTGGAATGGCGTTATGCGAACGGATCGAGCAGCCGGCCGGGCAACGTGCAGATCAACGGCGGCACGGTGACTAACACCGACTTTCCTTCCACCGGTTCCTGGACCAGTTGGACGTTGGCCAGCGCGAACGTGTTCCTGAACGCGGGACAGAGCGATATCAGTCTGGTGGCGACGAGCAGTGGCGGGTTGGCGAACATCGATTCTCTGACGGTGACGGGCAACGGCCCGCAGGCAGCCGACTGCAACGGCGGCGGTTCCTCGAGTTCCAGCTCGTCGTCGAGTTCGTCTTCATCCAGCAGCTCAAGTTCTTCGTCGAGCAGCAGTTCGAGTTCTTCATCGAGCAGTTCCAGCTCCGGCGGCAGCGGCAGCTGTTCGGATATCAAGTCGGGCGGCCAGTCGGGCAACTTCAATACCACCGGTCCGTATTGCTTCCGTGTGTTGAGCAGCGTGAACGGCTGGGGCGTATCGAACTTTGCCGGGCGCAGCATCAGCGTGACCGTGAATGGCTCGGGTACGGCGGTGACCACGCCGGGCGCACCGCTGCCGTCCAAGGGTTCCGGCGACTACTACCACTTCGACAGCACGGCGGGCAGCTTCCCGTGGGCTTCGGTGTACTGGTGGTAACGTTCGGATAGAAGTTCAATGATTATGAAAACCGGGGCGGGTAATCCGCCCCGGCTTTTGTTGATTACCACTGAGGCCGCGTATCTTTAAGGGGGAAGGAGTTCCTGTGAAAATTAAAGGAGCAACCTATTTTGCTACTGCACGCCGGTAACGGAGTTCTCCGATAGATCCGGAAAGGTTTGCCCGGACAGTCTTTGTTTTTGCGGGTGCAGAATCATTTGAACGGCACCCACTCTCTAACTCTTGAGCCTCATGTATTGGAGGCAAGCCTCGTCACACAAACGTTTTAAGGAGGGGATGATATGTTTATGCAGAAAACCAAGCGGTTGATAGTCATGGTTTTTGCCTGTCTTGTACTGCCGGTCGCAAACGTCGGCCAGGCAATCCAGCTAAACGGCGAAACCACCACACATGACCCTTCGACTATCGTCAGGGACGGTGATACTTATTGGACCTTCGGCACCGGCGACGGCAACGTCGGCATGGTCAGCCGGCGTTCGAATGATTTGATCAACTGGACCGTCGGGCCGACGGTGTTTACACCCGGCACCTGGCCGAGTTGGATCAACCAGCGGGTGCCCAATTTTGACGGCAACTTCTGGGCGCCCGACCTTATCCAGATGAACGGCCGTTACTATATCTATTACTCGGCGTTCTCCACCAGCAACCCGCCGACCTCGGCAATCGGCGTTGCGGTCACCGACTCGCTCAACAATCCGAACTGGCAGGATTTGGGTATGGTCGTGTCGACACAAACCGAGGGAACGATGAACGGCCAGCCGGTCAATGCAATCGACCCGGGGCTGTTCCGGGATGCCAACGGCAACGTCTGGATGATTTACGGCTCGCACTACGCAGGAATCTTCATTGTGCAGATCAACCCCAGTACGGGTTTGCGTATGAATTCCAATCGCTATAACGCCATCGGCAATAACGGGGATTGGCATGAGTTTGAAGGCGCGCAGGTGATTTACATCGATGGATTCTATTATGCGTTCGTGAACCTGGGTGAATGCTGCGCAGGCGATCAGAGTACTTATTATATAGTTGTCGGCCGCTCCCCCAGTGCCACCGGCCCCTTCCTGGATCATAACGGCCAGAGCCTGTGGAATTACGGTGGCACGACCGTATTGAGTACCGAAGGCCGTTATATCGGCCCCGGCCACTTTGGCTATCTGAGTAACAACGGCCAGCATCTTGCATCGATACACTACTATGACGGTAATACTTCCAACGGCTGGCCGTCACGGTTGGATATACTTGAAATGAATTTTTCCAACGGCTGGCCCACATTTACCCGTAATTTCACCCTGCAACCCGGTTCGTCAAGCAGCTCAAGCTCAAGCAGTTCTTCGTCCGGTTCGTCTTCGGGCGGGGGCGGCCTGGCGGCTCACTATACCTTTGATCAGAGCGCCGCGGATGCTTCAGGCAACGGCAATAACGGTGTCTTGAGCGGTGGTGCCGGCATTACTTCTGGTCAACTCGGTGGTGCCGTCAATCTGGACGGGGCCAACGATTATGTATCGTTGCCCGCGGGCATCGTGGCTTCGTTCAATGATTTTACTATCTCTACCTGGGTGAACCTCGACAGCGTCAGCACATGGTCGCGGATCTTCGATTTCGGCACGGGCACGACGATGAACATGTTCCTGACACCGCGTTCAGGCAGCGGCACGGTCCGTTACGCCATTACCACCGGCGGAGGCGGAAACGAGCAGCGGATTGACGGCGCTTCACCGTTGCCGACCGGCGTGTGGACGCATGTTGCGGTTGTACTCTCGGGCACTAACGGCATACTGTATATCAACGGTGACGAAATGGGCAGCAACGCGAACATGACCCTGCGGCCGTCGAATCTGGGGAGCACCGGTAACAACTATATCGGTCGTTCCCAGTATCCAGATCCTTACTTGGACGGACGAATGGATGACTTCCGTATGTACAATCGGGCGCTCGATACATCTGAGATACTGGCCCTGGCCGGCAGCGGCTCTTCCTCTAGCAGCAGTTCAAGTTCCAGCAGCTCGTCTTCAAGCTCGAGTTCGTCTTCGAGCAGTTCCAGTTCCTCTTCGTCGAGCAGCAGTTCCAGCTCGGGTGGCGGCAGCTGTCCGGACATCAAGACGGGTGGCCAATCCGGTAACTTCAATACGACAGGCCCTTATTGTTTTCGCGTGCAGAGTAACGTGAACGGCTGGGGCGTTTCCAACTTTAACGGCCGCAGTATCGCGGTGACCGTCAACGGTTCGGGCGCGGCGGTGACCACGCCGGGTGAGGCTCTGCCGCCGAAAGGCGCAAGCGACTACTACCATTTCGACAGCACCGCGGGCAGCTTTCCGTGGGCATCGGTTTATTGGTGGTAGCGTTATAATGGGTGGCGATCGGAAGGAAACGCCCCGGTCGTCACTGTTTGAAATTGAATCGTTTTTCAATAACGACGTTTGATGTCTTGCGGGAGGGAATTTATGAGTGGATTCACTTTGGTTGGAAAACGTTTTGTGGTGAGGATGATTGTTGTTTTGGCCGCGGTCCTGTTTATCCCGGCGGCGGTTGCCCAGCAGTTTGCCAAGGGCGCCGACCTGAGCTGGATAACCGAAATGGAAGCGTCCGGTTATCTCTGGAACAACGACAACGGCGCTCAACAGGATGTTCTGCAGATCCTGAAAGACCATGGCATTGACGCCATCCGGCTGAGAGTCTGGGTGAATCCGCAGGGCGGCTGGAACGGTGTCAACGACGTGGTCAACAAGGCTTTGCGCGCGCAGAGCATGGGTTTTCGGATAATGATCGATTTTCATTACAGTGATTCGTGGGCCGATCCCGGTCAGCAGACCAAGCCGGCAGCATGGCAGAACCATTCTTTTGAAGAGCTGATGTCCGATGTGTATTGGCATACTTATGATGTTATGAGCGCGCTTGTCTCGAACGGTGTGTTTCCGGAGTGGGTGCAGGTCGGCAACGAAACCAACAACGGTATGCTTTGGGAGGACGGCAGGGCCTCGAGTAACATGCGCAATTACGCTTGGTTGGTGAACTCCGGTTACGACGCTGTCAAGGCGGTGAGCAGCAACTCGAAAGTTATCGTGCATGTCTCCAACGGTTACGACAATGCGTTGTTCCGCTGGAATATCGGCGGGTTGATCGATAACGGTGCGAGATTCGATATTATCGGCATGTCGCTGTATCCGGAGCCGAGTAACTGGCAGACGCTGAATAATCAGACTTTAAGCAACATGAACGATATGCGTTCACGTTACGGTAAGGATGTCATGATTGTCGAAGTCGGCATGGCCGCGGATCAGGCGACGGCATCGCGCGCCTTTCTGGAAGACATCATCAGTAAGACCAGGTCGGCGGGCGGACTCGGTGTGTTTTACTGGGAGCCGCAGGCTTATAGCTGGCAGGGTTATGGTAAGGGCGCCTGGGACTGGAATACGCGGCGGCCGACCATAGCTATGGATGCGTTTCTCGAAGGCGGCGGTTCCTCCAGCAGCTCGTCCAGCTCCAGTTCTTCGTCCAGCAGCAGTTCGTCGTCCAGTTCCTCGTCTTCGGGCAGTGGTGTTACATCGGTGACTATCCAGGAAAACACGTTCGGATTCTGCGGTGTGGACGGCACGGTCGACAGC
>DASVCP010000421.1:0-10515 GCA_036381555.1 Gammaproteobacteria bacterium | reverse complement strand
CTTGTACGCTGTTTTTCTTCGCCCACTTGCCCAAAGCATCGAAGTCGTTATCGATATAGTCGGCATCCAGCTCAACCCCGTTTAAGTCAAGCATATGATGTCCTTTTGGAAAATAGCGGTCCAAATTCGACAGCGTATCGGGGAACTTCACTGACTCCTTATAATATTGCGTATGCTCACTCCATGAGGCTTTCTGGTGAGTAAAAATATGAGGTTCATAATAATGAAATGCATAATGCACATTCTTGTCATGTTTGAAGACTTTCACATACTCTGCATTCTTGAACTTTCCCCATTCATTGGCTGAAACATAGACAACCCGGTTTTTGTCAATATTTCTTACGGCCGATACCAGCTTTTCATTCAGCGAATTCACATCGCTGTGCCTGGGAGCCACAGCTTCGTTCAGAAGTTCGAACCTGAGCCTGTCGCCATGCACCTTGTACTTTTCGGCAAGCTGCTTCCACATGCTCACCGCGGCATTCTGTAATCGTTCATCACGCCACAAAGCATTTTCCGCCGCCGGCGTCAGAAACTCCGCCCCCGGCATATAATGCATATCAAGAATTACGCCCAACCCATGCTTTTCAGCCCATGATAACGCATCGTCAAACGGTTCCATCAGCTCGTTAATCAGCTTGCCTTCAATGCTTATGAGTATCCGTCCGTCAACGGGAATACGGATATGATCAAAGCCTTGTCGTACAATCCATTCGACTTCAGTCTCATTTAATCGCCAGGGATCCGCGTATTTTCCTTCAAGATGCTGCGCCATCCAGTGGCTGATATTGACACCTTTCCGGTAAGAGTAACCGTCAGCCATTGCCGAAGACGCAAAGACAACATAAGCGAAAATAAACAGATACTTCATCTCTACCACCTGTAATCAGCGTTTTCAAATAACCAGGAAAGGCACAAGACTCTCAAAAAAGCCGGAGCGGTTACCCACTCCGGCTTATCGAACGCTAACGACCGTAAATTACCACCAGTAAACCGAGGCCCACGGGAAGCTGCCCGCGGTGGCGCTGAAGTGGTAGTAATCGCTGGAACCCTTCGGCGGCAATTGCGCACCGGGTGTGGTGACGGCGGTGCCCGAGCCGTTAACCGTAACGCTGATGCTTCTGCCTTGGAAGTTGGAAACGCCCCAGCCGTTCACGTTGCTCTGTACCCGGAAGCAGTAGGCGCCGGTGGTGTTGAAGTTGCCGGACTGGCCGCCCGACTTGATATCCGAACAGCTGCCGCTGCCGCCGGAACTGGAGGTGCTGCTGGAAGACGAGCTGGACGAAGAACTGCTCGACGACGAACTGCTGCTGCTCGAAGACGAACTGGACGACGAACTGGAAGAACTCGAAGAACTACTGCTCGACGACGAGCTCGATGAACTTTCGCCTACCACACCGTATGGGGGTACGGGCTGGTCGTTCTCGCAAGTACTACGGGAAATACAGCTTTGCTGATTTTCCCAACCCCAGCCGCTTTGGGTGGTGACGCACAAGGGATAAAGGGTGCCCCACCAGTTACATTGCAATCCACCACCGCTGCTCGATGAGCTGGATGAAGACGAGCTGGAAGAGCTTGATGACGAGCTGCTGCTCGACGACGAGCTGGAACTGGACGAACTGCTGCCGGATGACGAGCTGGACGTGTTTTCATTATCGGCCGGGGGCGTGCCGTTATAGCCTTCCTGCCCTTCATGCGTCAGCGCCAACACCAGATAACCGTTGCTAACGACCGCATTGGCCGGCGAAAAATCGGCCCGGTTTTCATCGAATGTCCAGTCGGCCTTGCCCCAGCGGCCCGTATCGAATGAGTTGAAATCGTCCCGCCACTGGAAAGTGAATCCCGCGCCGTTCCAGCTGTGGTACTCCACCCAGTTCACGAACATGTAAACCGGCAGAATACTGTCATTCCACGACCCGACCCAGCTTGTAATGTTGGGCGGCCAGAAATTAAAACGCATCTGGGAGGGATTGATCAACTCGTTGGCCTGCCCGCCGTTGGTGGTACGAATCACCTGCCCGTCGACCAGCCACCTTACCGAGTTGGGCGTCCATTCGATTTCAAAAGTATGGTAGGCGTCGCCGAACGAGGAACCGGCATTATGCACCTGCTCCGACGTCACCCGGGTACCCAGTCCGGTAATAATATTGCTCTGCCAGGACTGTGCATTGTCTTTACCGAAAACTTCTATATCGACCTCTTCCCAGGGTACCTCTGGCAGCTCGGACCCGTCCTTCCATAAGAAGAAATTTGAGATGACACCGCTGCCTTTGGCGGCGCGCATACGAAAAACGTACTTGCCGTAAAGATAGCTGTCAGAAGTAAAAATTTCCGCGCTTTTATAAGGCTTGGCGCTTGCCATTAGCGGAAAACACATAATGGCCGCAGCGACCATTACGAGCCGCGTTAAATGTCGTGTTAATGGGTGCATGGTTTTCTCCTCCTCCTCGCTTTTTAGCTTTTTATATATGCTGCAAACCTGCAAACAGGCGCCCGGCGAGTCTGTTATACGGATCACCAAACAGTAAAGTCGCAATTTATGCCGTGACGGGAAATGAGACGCCGCAAGTAAAAGACATGCGAAGATGGCGGGTATTGCCGGAATGTATTATTGCAGTTTTATTGACCGTATCGGCCTGGCGCCATACCGGCGAACTTCTCGAAGAAGCGGTTAAATATGGCCCCGCTACAGGAGCCGGCCGGCAATGCCAAATCCATTGCCGGCACCCTGCTGGTTTTGAAATCAACGCTCCCGGTGCGTTTCCCCGTACAAAGCCAGCCCGAAATCGCCTGTTAACGACTCGTGCTGAATCAGTGATCGATCCTGGTATGCCGCCCCCTCCGGATAGACATCCGCCCGTGTTCTGCGCCAGAAAAGCGGAGCCGAACCGCGCACGCCCTGAAGTTCCAGCACATAGCGCTTGCCCGCTTTCAAAACCGGCTGGCGGGATTCGGCCAGGCGCAGCCGAAGCAATCCCTGCGCCTGGGGTTTGTAATTGACTCGCAGTCCGTCGTCGGAGCCCAGCAGGTTTTCTCCTGTCGTGTAGGAAGCACTGTTTTCTTTCCCGTCGCCGTCGTCCAGCTCATACAACGCCAGGGTTACCGGTTTATCTGCAATCGTCCCGAGTCCGTCCCCGGCGTATAAACTGATTTCCTGTAATGTCAGATCGGTATCGGCGACGAATGTTTGCCCCAGCGTGGCGGCGCCGCTGTCACTGCGGTTAAAACTCTCCGGAACAATGGCGGTGTTGTAGGGATCGTCTGTGGTTCGCAGTACCGGGTTCCCATTCCACTCTTTCGCGGCGGTTGCCGCATTCTGCGTGACCTGTATATCGCTTTTCACCATAACCAGAGGACCGTCGGGATTGAAGACGGGTGCCTGATAGCCTTCAGGTGGAGCTGGCGGAATACTGATCCCCGCTTTCGTTTGTTTGATCGGCTTGATGGTGCCGTCTTCGTTATAGTAAAGATATTCCACGGCAACCGACCGTCTGCCGATGGCGCCCTGCATACCGTTTATCGTGAGCTTGGCGTCGTGGTAAAAGAAGTACCACCGGCCCTTGTACTCGACGATGCCGGGATGAATGGTGAAGCTGTTTTCGGTGCGGTCCGTAAGGATGCCCCGGTAGGTCCAGGGGCCGGTAATTTGCGGCGCAGTGGCGTAACACATTTTTTCAAACATGTTCTGGTGCGCAAAGCAGGGATAGGTCAGGTAATACATGTCCTTGCGCTTGTGCAGCCACGGTCCTTCGGTGTAGTTGGGCAGGTATATTTCCCGGATGGGCCCGTCGAATTCGATCATGTTCGGTTTTAATTTGGCCAGGTACAGATGCAGGTTGCCCCAGGCCACCCAGGTCGTGCCGTCGTCGTCGGTAAACGCGGTCGGATCGATATCGTCCCAGTCATGCGGATCTTCCGGCGTGGGCGTCGTGGCGTCATGCGCCAGCGCGGAATCTTTTGCGTCCTTGAAGGGACCCAACGGATTGTCCGCGACCGCGACCCCGATAGCCTTGGCATTGTACGGAGGGCCGTGCTCCACGGTCGTGTAGAACCAGAACTTGCCGTCCTTCTCAGTCACCTGCGAAGCCCAGGCGTCCCTGACCGCCCAATTGAAATCGGTGGGCTTCATGACCGGACCGTGATACGTCCAGTTTTTCATATCGGTGGTGGAGTAAACCACCCATTCGGTGATGTTGAACATCTCGCCTTCGCCGGCTTCATCGTGGCCGACATAGACAAACAAGGTATCGCCAACGACCAGCGGCGCCGGATCGGCGGTAAAGATATTTCTGAAGATGGGATTCTCGCCCGCCGCATCGCCCGCTTCCGTTTGTCTACGGGCTGCATCTTCCTGACTTGTACACGCTGTCAGCACAAACAGCAGCGCCGGAATTACACTCATCTTCCGTAGATGCATTTTTTTCGTCAACGACACAAAATGGATGGTCATATCAGTCACCTTGTTTAAAGAAAGTTGTATGTGCGCGCACTTATGGCGGAGACTTACATTATTCATACCCATGCGATGAAACGGCCTTCACGTCTTTCCAACGTCGTTCAGGACTTTCAATGCCTTCTTTCCAGAATTCCTGCAAAGCCTCCTTCGGGAAGGCAGGAGACGGTGATGGTACTGTCGTTTGAGACTTCCTTTATGACCGTCGCAAAAGACCGGGCGGTCTTTCCATCCTTGATAAGTTTTAAATGATACGCGCCTGATTCAAGAAAACTGAAATCAACGGCAAGGTCTTGAGATTTTTTCAGACCGTTAATTCCGCCTATATACCATGTATCCCCGTTTTTCCGCGCCATCACCACGTCTCTGCCCGGGTAGCCGCCTATCAGCCTTGTGTCATCCCACCTGACGGGAACATGTTTCAGAAATTCCTTGGCAGCAGGGATTAAATTCCTGTAAACCGAGGGTCTGTCCGCAAAATGCTGAATACCGGATTCGAAAAGTACCGATAGCGCCAGTTCATGGCCATACGACGTCGTATGAGGATGCTGAGAATCTGAAAATGTAACGGGTGTGTAGTCCATCGGGCCGATTACATTGCGCGTAAAGGGTAAAGTGGCATTATGTTCCGCCGCGTGTTTCGTCAGAATGGCGGCGTTGTTATACCATTCGGCGCCGTATACCGCTTCAACTGTCATCAGGTTCGGATAGGTGCGCGACCATCCTCTTGGGATGGTCGCACCGTGGAAATTGACCATTAACCGGTGATCGGCCGCGTCCTGTAACAGGTCAAGATAAAACTTCATCATGTCCTGCTGATCGCCCGCAAAGAAATCCACTTTTATTCCGTACACGCCTATCTCGTTCAGCCAGGCAAATTCTTTCGCCCGATCTTCCCTGTCTTTTATTCTATCGACAGGCTGGGGATCCAGCCAGGAAGTTCCCGAGTTATACCATATCAACGGCTTTACCCCCTTCTCGTTCGCATATCGGACCACGTCTTCCACGGTGCCGCCGTTGCTCATGATATTCCATTCCCAGTCAATCAGAACGTACGGCCACTGCATTTCAACGGCCAGATCAACGTACTCCGTCACCGTTTGATAGTCTTTTGATCCATGATTATGCGCCCAATAAATCCACGCAGCGGCGCCGGGTTGGATCCAGTCCGTTTGCCCGATTTTGGAAGGCCTGCTTACATCGGTCACCAGGGTCGATTCCACAATGTTCGAAAGTGAGCCTATCATGACGACACGCCAGGGCGACAACCAGGGTAATTCGATCCGTGTTCCATCCTGTTGAAAATCGTCGCGGGGCGGGGGAAGCGTTACGTGGTATGTGTCGCCGTCATGGTTATTGGTCAGCCGGGTGGCGCTGCTTTCCGCATCATTATCGGCTTCGGTGACCAGGGCGAATAGCCCGTCATTGATCTCAAACAGCGCCGGATATGCCCACGTGGAGCCGCCACTTTTCCCTCTTCCATCGGTATTCAATTCATAAAACCCTTCATAGTCCATACGGTAGAGTTGCATCCAGCGTTTGCCGCCTTCAGGTATGGAAAAGGTCGAAAGCTCCGATTTCAAGAGTTGAACTTGACCCGCCGTACCCGGCAACATATAGCGAAACGCGATACCGTCATTATAAACACGGATTAAAACGTGGACTTTCTGTCCTTCCGGGTTTTTCAGATGAAATACTCTTTCATTCCCCTGGTTATCACCCCGGCGCTTTTTCCCGTGCAGCATGGGATAATCTGCTCTTATCGGAACCGCATTCGATGCGCCGGACAGTACGAGTTTCTCCGAGAATGCTCCGTGCGAAGTTTCAAGTCCCAGCCTTGACGGTCCGATGACGGTAACGTTATCCTCCCCGGACACGTACGACACCCGATAATAGAGCTGTCCCATCTCGCCCGTGTTACCCGCCGGATCTTTTGTTTCAAGCCGCACAACAATGCGGCCATCCGGGGAACGCACCTCGTAGTCAGGTTGGTATAAAAACATGGCGGCAACCGGTGCGAGAAACAGCAACGCGATCACAACGATTTTATTCGGCAGGCTCATCATAACTGTTTTATAAGGGCGGTATGAAATTCCAATTTACTGGTTGCGCCGATCACCGTGTAGGTTTCGCCGGCCTGGGTGTCTAAATCATATTCATAAACCTTGACCGCACCGGTGGAGTCAAACTCCGCCTCGGGCGATATCAGCGGCTCGGGAATTTCGTCGAGCTGATAAAAAGCGTTGGAATTCGGACCGTTCGCCTTTTTCAGCTTCGTTCCATCGGTACCCGTTAGTTCATTGGCGGCGCGTATGCGGGCGTTGCCGCCGAGCGTGGACCGAACGGTGAGTTCGACGACTTTTCCCTGTTCCCACTGCAACGCTTCGATAATGAATCCGCCGCGGGCCCGCAGGCCGCTGACACTGCCCTTGTCCCACAATGCAGGCAGCGCGGGCAACAGGTGTATGGCGCCGTCGTGACTTTGCAGCAGCATCTCGGCGATGCCGGCGGTGCAGCCGAAGTTGCCGTCGATCTGGAACGGCGGATGCGCGTCGAACAGGTTCGGATAAGTGCCGCCGCCTCCGGCGTTGCGTTCGGAGCCGACCGGCGCCAGTTGGTCTTCAATCAGCTTCAACGCGCGATCCCCGTCCTGCAGCCGCGCCCACAGATTCACCTTCCAGCCCATGGACCAGCCGGTGGAGACATCGCCGCGATATTCCAGCGAGGTGCGCGCCGCATCAAACAGCCGCGGGGTCCGGTAGGGTGAAATCAGGGCCGCCGGGTACAAACCGTACAGGTGCGAAACATGCCGATGAGTGTCGTTCGGACTATCAAGATCTTCCATCCACTCCTGAAGCTGGCCCAGCCGGCCGATTTGCATGGGCGGCAGCGCTGCTCGCTTCGCTTTGAGTGTCTCTGCAAAACGCCGGTCTCCGCCCAGGATCCCGGCGGCCCGGATCGTATTGCTGAACAGTTCGAACACCAGTTGATTATCCATTGTCGTGCCCGCCGCAATGGAGATATCGGGACGGCTCTGCGGAGCATTTTCCGGGGAGTTGCTCGGGACAACCACCAGCCAACCGTGTCCAGGTTCTTCCACCAGAAAATCCGCGTAAAATTCGGCGGCTCCCTTCAACGCCGGATAGACCTCGCGCAGGTATTCCCGATCGCCCGTGTAAAGGTAGTGCTCCCACAGGTGACGCGCCAGCCAGGCGCCGCCCATCGGCCACATCCCCCAGAATGCGCCGTCGACCGGCCCGGTGATTCGCCAGATATCGGTATTATGGTGGGCGACCCAACCGCCGGCGCCGTACATGCTTCGCGCCGTCTGCCGCCCGGTCACCGACAGATCTTTAATCATGCCGATCAACGGCTCATGCAGTTCGGCAAGATTGGTGAGATGCGCCGGCCAGTAATTCATTTCCGCGTTAATATTGAGCGTGTATTTGCTGTCCCAGGGCGGCTGCATCTCCCGGTTCCATATGCCCTGAAGGTTGGCCGGCTGGGTACCGGGACGGGAACCGGCAATGAGCAGGTAACGGCCGAACTGGAAATACAGTTCGATGAGCTGCGGGTCGGCGCCGCGGGCAAATGCGGCGATGCGCTCGTCGGTGGACTTATCGGCCGCGGACGTGGCCCCCAGATCCAGCTTCACCCGTCCGAAATACGCTTGATAATCGGTCTTGTGCGCGTCGAGCAGCTTACGGTAGGGCTTCTTTTCCGCCCGCTTCAGATAGCGCCCGGCCCGTTCCCGCTCGTCGGCACTAATATCGTTGTATTTTCTGAAATTACTGGCGATCGAAATACGGATAGTGACATTATCGGCGCCGCGGACGTTCACCTTGGAGCCGTCGGCCGAAACCGTACCGCCTTCGGCCTCGAATTGAGCGGTCGCCCGAAACCGGATCTTTCCCGGAACACCTTCATGATCGCCGGTCTTCCCGGAGAGAATCAGTTCGTTCTCATGGCTGGAGACCGTCGATTGCTGAGGGCTTTGCAGGGAAGCCGTAAAGGTAATCGATCCCCGCCGGCTTGCCGAGAGCCGGACCACAATCACCTGGTCGGGCGCGCTGGCAAAAACCTTGCGGGTGTATTCGACACCGTCGACCGTATACCGGGTGGTGGCAACAGCCGTTTCCAGGTTCAGTTCACGGTAATAGTTGCGGTAGTCATCATGCCCGGGAAAAGACAACACCAGGTCGCCCACCGGCTGGTACATCATGCCGTGCGGTCCGTTGAAAAAAGTCTCGCCGGCCAGTTTTTGAGCCCGGACGTGCTCGCCTTTAAAAATAAGTTCCCGGACTTTCGGCAGCGCCGCGCGCGCATCCGGGCTGTCGTTCCGGTGGGGACTGCCTGCCCATACCGTATCTTCGTTCAGTTGAATCCGCTCACTGCCGGGATTTCCATACACCATCGCCCCGAGCCGGCCGTTGCCGAGGGGCAGCGCCCTGACCCATTCATCGCCCGCCGGTTCGTCGTACCGGAGCGAAAGATCCTCATCGCGTTGGCCTCCATCCGCTTCACCCATCATTAAAAGGATCGAAAGGGCCAGCAAAACAAAACGTATGGGTTTTATTTGCGATCGCATTATCGTTGGGAATCCCAGATCCCGGGAAGTGTCGAATGTGAAATTTCCAAAACGACATCACCTATCAGTTTTGGTGTAGCAAAGATCCTGTTCAGAAATTTGATCACCGAACCACAGGAATATCCCGGCGGCCAACAGGACGATCGCCATTCGCTAGGAAGTCGCTCAACCACAGGCCACCCGCTGGTTGCGCAGCTGCGCGATGACCGGGAGCTGATTGAGCGATCCGGCGATGGTGTAAGCCGGCTGCAGATGACCGTTGCGGAACAGGCGTAGGACGTCTGCGTCGTCCAGGTCGCGCAGCGCGTCTTGACTCACCGTGTACAAGCCTTGCAGCCTCAGGCGCTCGCCATCGTCGAAGCCCAGCGAAATGTCGATAGGTTCGACGAGCTTCAGGCCCATCAAGACGGCGATCAGCGCCTTCGTCTGTTCGACGCCATCGTGCAATTGACCCAACGCTCGCTGTATCCGGCGCAAACAGACGCTCGGCTGCTGCGCCTCATCAAACAGCAGCTCGCCTTCCGTTTCGCTGAAACGCGGATTGCGACGGTCGATGGCGATACGCTCTCCGGAAATGAAGAAGCCGTCGCGCTGCAGATGTAATGGATCGAACCCGCCGCGCTCCTCGACGCTCTTCAAGGCGGGTTCGCCCGGCTTGAAGGCCAGCATCGCGCCGGCGTAAAACTCGCCGGTCGACGGGTCCTTCGAAAACAGAATGGGACAGGAAGCGGCTGCCGCGGCGAACTCGCTGACAACGATCTGCACGAAGTGCGGGTCGGCATCGCCGCGCCGGCGCAACCGCAAATGCCGATGGTCCTGTGGATTGAGCAACTCGTGATTCGCCGTCATGGCTTGTCTCTAAAACCTCCAATCATGCCGATTTCCAGCCTCTCTCTAATCATGAAAATATCCGGGCTGGCTCAAACGGGCTGCAAGCCCTGTTCGACGATCTTGCGGATCAGATCGCGATGACGCGGCAAGCCGGCGCACAGCCTCTCGGTCTGCGCGATATTTTCCCGCATCGCGCGCTCGGCGTTCCGGGCGTTACCGGCCAGCGTGCCCGGCTCGACTTCCGTGCGAAAACCCATGCCGTACAACACATACTGATAGCTGGCCGCCGGGAACACTTCCTCGATGCGGTCGAACTCGTCATGGTACCACGGCGACTGATAGCGCCACAGCAGCAGCAGGTTCTGCAGCCGCTCCGGAATCGTCTCGGGCAGGCGATTGTCGCGCCAGAACGCGGTATCGTCCCGCTGCGTCAGTGCGTAGTGGAGCTTGAGAAAGTCGATGATCCTGCCCCAGCGATACAGTGTTGTGTCATTGAAGCGCGCGGCGATAACATCCATCACTTCCCGGCACACCGGCATCTGCTCGGCGATGAGCTTGGCGGACATCTCGATGAGCACGATGGCCGATGCTTCCAACGGTTCGAGGAATCCGGCCGACAGGCCGACGGCCACGCAATTGCGCT
>DASVCP010000420.1:0-2008 GCA_036381555.1 Gammaproteobacteria bacterium | reverse complement strand
CGCGAAATAATGTTTTTAGGTGTTGTATATGCCCGGTTGTGGAATAATAACCCGCTGACTTTGAACAGGTTGTTAATGGAACCGCCATGAAAATCCTGCCGTACCGGATCGCGTCTGCTCTGCCGGTGATCGCGCTGCTGCTTCCGCTTTCACCGCTACACGCCGGCACGGTGAAAAGTTTCCCGCTTACCGACGTGCGGATTCTCGCCGGCCCCTTCAAACACGCCGAGCGGAACAACCTGAATTATCTGCTGTCGCTGGACCCCGACCGCCTGCTGGCACCTTACCGGCGGGAAGCCGGCATTAAAAGCGACTCGGAAAGCTACGGCAACTGGGAATCCTCCGGCCTGGGCGGGCACATCGGCGGTCATTATGTATCCGCCTTGTCGCTAATGTACGCTTCGACCGGCAACAGAGAGGTGCTTGACCGTCTGACCTACATGATCGCAGAACTGAAAAAATGCCAGGACCGGCACACCGGCGACGTGATGCAAGGCTACCTCGGCGGCGTACCCGGCAGCGCGGAAATTTGGAAGGCAATCGCCAACGGCGATATTCAGGCCGATAACTTCGGCCTGAACGGTCGATGGGTACCCTGGTACAACCTGCATAAAACCTACGCCGGGTTGCGCGACGCCTATCTCCACAC
Source organism: Gammaproteobacteria bacterium (assembly GCA_036381555.1). Taxonomy (GTDB): domain Bacteria; phylum Pseudomonadota; class Gammaproteobacteria; order HTCC5015; family HTCC5015; genus DASVCP01. The sequence continues at coordinate 1,359 of DASVCP010000420.1, read as the reverse complement.
CGGCAACATGCAGGCAAAGGAAATGCTCGTCAGGCTGACCGACTGGGCGCTGAACCTGACCGAAACTCTCAGCGACGAACAGATGCAAACCATGCTGCGCGCCGAGCACGGCGGCATGAACGAAGTCTTCGCCGACGTGGCGGCGATCACCGGCGAACGGAAATACCTGGAACTGGCGTACCGCTTTTCCGACCGTCAGATTTTAAATCCGTTGCTGGAACGGCAGGATCGACTCACCGGCTTGCACGCCAACACCCAGATTCCGAAAGTCATCGGCTTTCAACGCATCGCCGAACTGGCAACCCCGAATACGCCGGATAGCGAACGGGGCAACGCCTGGAACGACGCGGCGGAGTTCTTCTGGCAGACCGTGGTCGACAACCGCACGGTCGCCATCGGCGGCAACAGCGTCCGCGAGCATTTCAATCCGCCGAATGACTTTAAAACCGTGATCAACGAGCCGGAAGGCCCGGAAACCTGCAACACCTACAACATGCTCAGGCTCAGCAAGATGCTGTACGAGGGCAGCGGCGATTTGAAATACATCGACTATTACGAACGCGCACTGTACAACCATATCCTGTCGTCCCAGCATCCCGAACACGGCGGCCTGGTGTATTTCACGCCGATGCGGCCGCAGCATTACCGGGTGTATTCCGATCCGCAACAAGCCATGTGGTGTTGCGTCGGCTCCGGGATCGAGAACCACGGCAAGTACGGCGAATTGATCTACTCGCATAATGCCGATGAAAACGAACGTGAAGCCGAACTCTATGTAAACTTGTTCATTCCCTCTGAGCTGAACTGGCGGAAGCAGGGCGTACGCCTTGTGCAGGAAACTTCCTTTCCCGACCGGGACAGCACCCTGATCACGATCAAGACCGCCGACAATCACCCGACCCGCTTTACCCTCAAGCTGCGCTATCCCCGCTGGGTTGAAGCCGGCGCGTTAAGCGTGAAGGTGAACGGCAAGCCGTTGAAATTTATCGCCGGGCCCGGCGAATACGTGAACATCGGGCGCAGCTGGAAAACCGGCGACAGCGTGTTGTTGACCGTGCCGATGCACACGCAACTGGAACAACTGCCGGACGGATCGAACTATTACGCCGTCCTGCACGGCCCGGTCGTCCTGGCGGCCAAAACCCGTCCGTTTCCAAACGAAGAGCCGGCATTCGTCAGCGACGGCAGCCGCATGGGTCACGTCGCCGACGGTCCTTTGTGTCCGCTGGAAGCCTCGCCGGTGTTTGTCGGCAATACCGATGAGTTCCTGGACAAAATCAAACCCGTGCCCGGCAAACCGTTGACGTTCGTCGCGCCGAACCTAATCGACGTACCCGGCCCCCTGAAGGCGAACGAAAT
>DASVCP010000419.1:0-7047 GCA_036381555.1 Gammaproteobacteria bacterium | reverse complement strand
GCACTTTTAGCCATGACAGCCGCTTCCGTACCGCTGAAAGGCACCTGGTGCACGATGCGTTCAACCCGCCGGCCGAATTTTTCTTCCAGAATCGCGGGGCCGCTCTGACCGCCGTCGAGTTCGTTTTGAAGCGCATTGTTTTCACTTCTTTCCTTGACCGCGCTCTTGGATGCGACATCCCATCCGCTCACTTCCAACGCGGTGCGCTGACGCGCAAGATCGGCCATGACCGAAAACTCAAGCAGTCGCTGACCGAAGCTGAACGTGATTTCGTTGCGACGCCGGCCGGCTCGTGTTTTCGCTTTGATCGTCTGGTCTTCAATCCAGACTTCCGCATCGATATTGCGGGCGCATTCGCGAATGAATGCCAGGTCGCTCTGGTTTACCTGGGTTAACAGGGAAAATTGCGTCGTGTCGATGTCGATATCCGTGGCAAGGTTGTAGGCACCGGCCACCTGGCTGATGACATTACCCACGGTGGTGTCGGCAAAACTGCGGGTGCGCCGCACCATGCGCAGATCCTGCAGGCTGTCTTCGGCGAGCAATAGAATTTCGGGCGGCCGCTGATCCGGATAACGGCCTTCGATGGCGGTGATCCTGCCGCGAAAAATTTCCTGGAGTGTTTCGCCTTCACCCATTCTGACGGCGATTTCCTTGCCGAAGTCGATCACATCTCGATTAAAGTAGAGAAAGTCTGTGCGTCCTTCGATTGCACCCCAGTTACCCAGTGTAATCTCCGCCCGGTACAAGCCTTCGGTGCTTTCCTCCACCGACAGCGACAGAATGCCCATACCGAGTTCGGGCACATCCTGTCCGTCCAGCTCGATTTTGGGTCTGGAAGCGTAAAAAGCCTGGGCTGCCGCGGTTTCCGGCATGACTAATCCGCCCTCACACGCGCGCAACGCTGCTGGTACATCTCCAGTACCGCTTCCACTTCCTGTGGCAACACATTCGGTTTCGGCGGCGACAACTGTGCGTCGCCGGGCAAACCTTCCTGCTCGCCGGCAGAATCTGAAACAATTTCGAATTCATTGATGATGACAGGCATAGGTCGATTCTCCCGGGGTTGAATTACACAAGCGGCGTCAGCGGGATCAGCGTGCCTTCCGGCAAACGCAATGGATCCTCGACGTTGGCGGCCTGCGCCTGTTGTTGCCAGTTGGACGCGCCCTGCTTCGCGGCCATGCTCTGAAAGGTGTCTCCGGCCTTGGCCTGCTGCTGAGGTTTGGTTCCCACCGCATCGCGATTGGCCGCCTTGGCGTTCTGATCCTTGATGACGATATTGAGCTCCTGTTTGGTTATACTCACGGCCAGGCTGGCGCGCAGCGGTACGCCCTGTTCGGAAAAATATTCCAGGTTCTCGTTGATCGAATCGACAATACCTTCAAACAGAAAAGTGCCCCAATGAAAGCGGCAACCGGGTGGCGGCGTCAGCGTCTTCTTACCGTCCTGGCTGCGTTGTTCCTGCATGAAGCTCACCAATTCTTTAGTGTACTGTCGCACATCGGTGTGCGGACTTGCCTGTCCCGGTTCGGCGCTGACGTCGAACCAGAGATCGAAGGTCAGCTTGGTGGTGCCGCGGCTGTTGAACTGGATGGCCGAACCGCCGTTGTTATCCTGTCCCGCTATCTGGTTGGAGAAATTAACCTTCAGACTTTCGGGGTTGAACTGCACGAAATATTTTTTTCCCTCGCTGTTTACCCTGCCGTTGTTATCCCAGGTGATAACCTGCAAATAGGCTTTTTCAATGGTTGCTGGCTTCGGCATAACTCGCGATCCTATTTCTCCACGGGAACAAGGCTCAGGGTTTCGTAGATGATTTGCATTTCTTCGATGGCATGCTGGCCGCTCAACGCGTTCAACCCGGGCGCGCTGATCTTGGTCGGCAGGCAACCCGTCAATTCGAACTTGACGTTTTCCTTACGTGCCGAGGACAACATGATGACCTCGCCGGAGGCGCGTACGCCGCGGTCGCTCTGCACCCGCTCGAACCAGTTCCATAAATCAAAGTTGCCGGTCATGCCGCGTTTCAGGGAAAGCTGGCCGTAACTGACCTGCCCGAGCAGATGCACCGGCCCGCCGTTGTTGCCGCCTTCACGGATTGTCTTCGGCTCCAGGGACATTTCCAGACCCGAACATTCGGAGAACTCGGCATTGCAGATTTCCCTGTCACCGTCACCCGGCAAACGCAGGTTCACTTTGAAGTTGAAGGTTGTCAGCGGTTGATAGGGTCGCTGGTCCGCCATCACAGTTCCTCCAGCACAATGTTGTCCGGGTTGCTCTGCTTTAGCAGCACGCGAATAAAGCGCATGGGCTGCGCCGGCGCAACCCTGAGTTCTACATAAAACCTGCCCTGATCCTGCGTCTGCGGCGTATTCAGTGCGCTGCCGGTTATCACCTGGTAGGCTTCACTGGTGGTGCGCCCCCTAAGCGCGCCACGTTGGTAAAGGCGGCTTAACAGGCGATCCCAGAAATGCTGTATGCGGTTTCTGAAATCCTCACTGTTCGGTTCAAATACATGCTGCGCGCCGTCACGCCGGATGATGCGAACCAGGAGATCGAAGAGGCGACGCACGCTGAGTGAACGAAATTCGCTCCCGGTTCCGAGCGTATCCATGGTAGCTGCAAAATACCCTCTCGAATCTCGCCATAGAACGTTTATCTGCTGGCGCGTCAGCAAGGAGAAAGATGATGCTGTTACTTCGCTCACGGCGCCCAACACGTTCAGAAAAACCTTGTTTGCGGCGGAGATCCAGGCGCCCCGTGTATTCGCTTCGACTGCCAGCCTGCCGCATACAGCACCCAGCCCGGGAAGGTTGCGGTTATTGGCAATCCTGCGGTCGGAAGATTTTGCGTGGAGATTACTGAGAATCAACCAGGGATGAAACAGTGCGGCATGTTTTGGCGCTCCGGCTTCGCCGGCATTGAGCGCCGGAACGGAAACACTGCCGTCATCGAAACGCCTCGCAAGACCCATCGCACTCTGCAACGACGGCTTGAGGGCCTGCGCCGCAAATATCGCCTGGTTGTCGCGAAAGTGTTCCGGCAATCCCAGCAACGCAATGACATCGCCGCGTGAAGCGCAAAGCCTCATCAAGGCGGTGTGCACCGCCAGCATGCCGGCGTCCCGGTACTCATCCCGCTCCACCAACTGCAGTTTGCTGAGTCGTTCCGGCTCGACATAAACAGTATTCGACCAGGGTCCGGCAACATTGTTGCTGATGGCGCGTATACGATAGTAAACCACTGCGTCCGACGTATATTCATCGACATGGGCATTGCCGGAAACAGCATCGATAACCGTGCCGACGGCGGAAACAAAATCGATGTCCAATGCACGCTGCAGCTCAAAACTGTCGGACAACACCTCCGCGCGACTGTGCTCGTCCTCATCCATCCAGCTGAGCGCCACACCTTCGCTTTCGCCAACGCCGGTGGCAAACCCCAGTGTCAGGCCCAGCGCCGCCGGGTTCGCGCCGTTGCAGTCGTGGAAATCCACCTGCGGCACAACGATCTTCCGGGCGTTGGACCACGGGCTGCGCTGGTCGTAACCGGTCGCGTAGAGGCGAAAAGTATGCGTCCTCCGGCAACCGGCGCTGACAGAAATGCGATACGTCCTCAACACGGGTGACGGCGGTGATTCACTATCGGTCAGTGCCAGCCGGTCGACCCCTTTCACTTCATGAAAAACACCTTCTGCCGCGCCGGGTTCGATTCGCTGTTCGATGATGTAACCCGTAGCATCGGCAATCTCCTGCCAGCTAACTTCAATCCAATTTCCGGCGGAATCATATTCCGGCGGCTCAAGTTGCGGCGGGGGCAAAGGCACGGAAAATTCCGGCGGATTGTTGTTCCAGTCGCGGTGGACGGCATCGGGCGCGGCGATCATGGAAACTTCATTTTCGAAGTACAGGCTGTGCATGCCCTTGAGCCTGAACCGCTCCAGTTCCTGTTCCAGGATACTGCCGTCGCTCACGCCGTCGTCACGTTTTTGCAGTAATTCCATGTAGCGGATTTTTTTGTACTCCGCTTCGGCCCGCAGGTTGTCCTGCCGGATATCGGCAAGATCGGAATCGATAAACAATCCGGCATTAAAACTTTCCAGCCCGTTGCGTTGACTGTGAGTCATCGCGCCTGCCGAGCCGGTCAGGGGCAAGGGTTCGGCGGCGTCTTCCGCGTTGACCGATTCTTTCATGGACAACGGCAGACTGCGCAGTTCTCCGGTCTGTCTTTCCCGGGTCAGCAGCCTGATGAAAGCGCCGGCCAGGGGGAACCTCGGATTGGCGGTGTCGAGGACGAATTCGGCCGCCTCTGGGTCCATGTCGGGCAACCGCCCGCCGAGAATTTCGCCATATAGCAGGTTGTCCGAGGGCAGTTTCTGCCAGAAACGCGGATGCTCGCCGTGGAAAGCCAGTTCATCCATGCGCCCGGCCAACACGCCGTTGTTCCATGCCAACAGGGTCATACTCAGAAACTTCAGCGACAAATCCGGTTGGCCGCCATCGCTAAACAAGGTTTTGACCCGTGCAAAACCTTCCGCTTCGGAAAGCAGCTCGGGCGCCGATGCCGGATCGGCATCGGCATCCGGCAGAGCCAGCCAATAAATTTCATGGGCGAGGATTTTCAAGCCGAATTCATCATTGAGAAAATCCTGCACAAAAATGTAAGCCTTGAGTTGAATATCGTTGAAGCTGAGCTCCAGCAAATCGTTGCGCCTCAACCGCGGCGGTATGGATTTAACGCGCAACTGCGTGATACCTGCCGTCGTTGAAAAAATATATTCATAGTCGCCTCCGGTCGCGCCCGAAAAATCCAGCGGCAACATGGTGGTGTTGAGCTTGCCCGCCACACGCAGCGTGTCCGACCAGCTTCCGGGAGCACGGGCATACAAAACGCCGGCGCTTGATTTCCCCTCATCAATCAGGCCCAGGCCCGGTATTTCAAAGCGGCGGGATTCCAGCACTGCCGGATTTTCCGAATCCCTGTCCGCCACCCTCACCACCATGCAGCGGCGCCCGCCATTGTCAAAAAAAGACTCGACGGAACCGCCTAGCAGGCTTTGTTGAAAACGGTTGCGCTTGGCATCCCAGGCCAAATCGATATCCTCGCCGAAAATATCGCGAAACTGTTTCACGGTTTCCACCGCAACGGGTATATCCAGCGGCCCCTTCTCCGCAAACCCCACGAATGCCGCCACGTCCATGCGCGGCAAATCCGGGGATTGAAGAGGAGTTTCCGCCTGGAAGTAAACTCCCGGCAGCGACAGATCAAAACCGTTGCGCATTGTGATTCGGCCCCGTCAGCATCCCCTTTTTATAAAGGCATCTCGATCCGCTCGGCGCTCAACACCAGTTCTTCGATGGCCAGGTCGGTTCCCTTGGCGCTCAAAGAGGGACCGGTATACTTCATCGGCCTGGCATTTTTTAGCAGCCATTCCTGCGCCACTGCGGAACGGTCTTCCGTAAGCAGCTTGATGGTGACGTTCTTCAACTGGTTCTGCGCGCCGTTGCGAACCTCGTCCAGCCACTGGTAGAGATCGGGACGACCGATCACTCCGCGTTTCAGAGTGATATCCGGCGTCTTCACCATGCCGGTGACCTTGATGGGTTCGTTGGTGGTGTAATTACCCGCGCGATATTCGGCAACTGTTATTTCCATGCCCAGGCCGCTGACTTCCTGAAATCCGGCGCGAACATCCAATTCGCCCATTGAATCGCCTTCGTTATCGGATGCAGGCGCCCAACTGACCTGGAAATTGAATTGTGAATAAGGGCGGTCTCGTTCGGTCATTGCCATTTTTCAAACTCCTGTTCAGATTGAATTGCTTATTGAAAACGCTGATCTCCGTGACCCACGGTCAGGCATCGGCGGTTTTCTGCCCGATTCTGAAAATTACGAATTCGGCGGGTCTCAACGGCGCAACACCGACCAGGCATACGAGTCTGCCATTATCCAGATCGTTTTGAGTCATAGTGCTGCGATCGCAGCGAACGAAGAAAGCCTGGTCCGGCTTCGACCCCAACAGGTGGTTCTGCCGCCACTCGTTAAACAGGAAATCTTCGACAGTGCGACGAACGTTGTCCCAAAGCAACGGACCGTTATTCTCGAATACGGCCCACTGTGTCCCCTGTTCGATTGAACGTTCCAGATAAGCGAAGTAACGTCTGACGTTGACGTATTTCCATTCAGGATCACTGGTGGCCGTTCTCGCTCCCCAGATACGGTAACCCCGTCCTTCAAAGAACCGCAGGCAATTGACGCCCAACGGGTTAAGCACCTCCTGTTCCGCCTTGTTCATGACAAATTCCAGCCCGGCGGCCATGCGCACCACTTCATTGGCCGGCGCCTTGTGTACGCCGCGTTCCACGTCATTGCGGGCATAGATTCCACAAATAGAACCGCTGGGTGGTACATGGATATACTGTTCGGTAAGCGGATCGAATGTTCTGATCCATGGGTAGTACAGCGACGCGCGGGTGCTGTCAAAAACGCTCCGATAGTCCCTAACTTCGCTGAGAATGTTGCCGTTCACGGAGTCCAGCACCGCGATGCGGTATCGCATATTTTCACAGTGACTGATCAGCCGGCGCGCCACGGCCTGCGCATGATTCTGGCCGCCCAGATCCGAGTAATCGAAGGTTGAGCCGGGCGCTGCGACGATGGAAATGTCCTCCAGATCCTCAAAGCTGCGCAGGCCGGACTTGATACCGTCGATGGCGCCTTCACTGCCGGCATAATCGGTCGGTCCGGGCTGGTCGCCGTCGTCACCATTGGAAAGCGCGACACGGAAAGAACGGCTGGCCTCGCTCGGCTCGGCCACACCCAGCACCAGGCCGTCGGCGATCGGATTGGCGCTCGCCAGGCTTTCGTTCTGCAACAAGGCTTCCGCCAACGCCGCGCCATTGGTTAAAAGGCTGGTAAACACCAGCGGAACGTAAAGGGCCGTGCTCCTATCCGTGGGTGTGCTGTTGAACACGTTGCTCAAGGAGGACGTATGTTGCGGGTGAATTGCAAGGTTTTCCCAGCTCTGCTCAAAACCGAACTGAC
>DASVCP010000418.1:0-7377 GCA_036381555.1 Gammaproteobacteria bacterium | reverse complement strand
GCCATCCAGGGGTTTGACGATGATGTCATGCTGCTCCTCCAGGAATGCTCTCAAACGACCGCGTTGCGACGTGACCAGAGTGGGAGCGCACAGCTCACGAAAGCGGCTGATAAAGAGTTTTTCGTTGATCAACCTGAGGCTTTCCGGGCTGTTGACGACCAGCACTCCCTGCTCCTGAGCGAGTTGAAGCAAATAGGCGGTGTACAGGTATTCCGCGTCGGTCGGCGGATCCAGCCGCATGAGAATGACCTCCAGCACGTCCAGAGGAGCATCGGTCGGGGCGGCGGCAAAAGAATACCAATCATCCATGTTGTCGCTGACCGCAATTTCACGCATATGGCCGTAAACCCGTCCGTCCCGCAGGAACAGATCTTCACGCCGCATGTATTGCAAATTCCAGCCGCGCTGCTGAGCCGCCAGCAGCATGGCCAGAGTGGAATCTTTTTTGGGATTGATGGATTCAATCGGATCCATCACCACGCCAAGCCGGACTGTCATCAGCGTTGCTTTAGCCTCTAATGCTTAAGTTTTCTAGAGATTCACGAGCGTTTCCGCGGCCAGGGCGTTGCCCGTATATTCGCGGGCGGCGGCAAGCAAGGCCAGCCGGGCGATAACTCCATAGGCGTAAAACCGGTTCGGCTCGTCGTGGGGATCACGACAGGCATCCGGGCTACTGCAGGATTCGGCAAAAGCCAGTGGTTCGAAATGCATACCCGGGGAATTCAGATTGTCGGAGTGGGTTTTCTGACGATGCACCCGGTAGAATCCGCCAATCACGAACTGGTCGATCATGTACACCACCGGTTCGGCGACCGCGTTGTCGCCCACGGTTTCCGAGGTATACACGCCCTCCTGAATGATGACTTTGTGCACTTTCCTGCCTTCCTTGGTGGCGTCCATGCTGGTGCGCTGTTTACGGTTCAGATTGCGTACTTCGTCCACACTGCCGACCGTCATAACTCCCATGCCGTAAGAGCCGGCATCGGCTTTGATGAAGACAAAAGGCGGTTTGTCAATTTTGTGCTCGTCATACTTCTGCTGGATCGCGACCAGCAACTCGCCGACATTTTTTTCCAGGCATTCGGATCCTTCCCGCTTCATGAAGTCGATACAGCCGCAGTTACGCATGAGCGGGTCGATCAGCCAGGGATCGATGTCGATTAACTGTGAAAATTCGTTGGCAAGTTCCTTATACAGGGTAAAATGCCTCGACTTCAGGCGGCTGGTCCAGCCGACTGCAAGCGGCGGAATAACGGTTTGCGACAGATTTTCCAGGATTGACGGTATTCCCGTACTGAGATCATTGTTCAGCAAGATTGAACATGGAGAAAAATCGTCGACGTAAAGCCGGTCACCTTGCCGCCTGACGGATTCCAGAAGGACATTCCGTCCGGAAGGGAGTTCCACGGTTCTGGCGCCGTCCAGATCCGGAAGCAGGGAGCCTATTCTGACGTTGTATCCCGCCTGGCTTATGATATGGTGCAGTGTGGCGAGGCTTTCCAGGTAGTATACGTTACGGGTGTGATTCTCCGGGATAATGAGAATATTGCTGGCGGTGGGGCATAATCTCTGCATGGCTGACTGAGTCGCGTGGTAGGCCAGCGGCATGAAGGTTTCGTTCAGATTGTTAAACCCCGCGGGGAACAGATTCGTGTCCACCGGGGCAAGTTTAAACCCGGCATTTCGCAGGTCCACTGAAGCGTAGAACGGCGCTGGCGTGAGTTGCCATTGTTTTCGAAACCAGGCTTCGATACGGCTCTGGCTCGACAATAACTGCGACTCGATAAGTTGTATCGGGCCGACATTGGCGGTGATGAGGTGTGGTACCGCCTGTAAAGCTTGCACGGTCATTGCTTATCCTTCGGGGGTTTGTCAGGGTGCTTCATTCCCTGTGGAAGTTTATCTCAAATGGGGTTGGGGCAGTGGAGATTCAAGCCGGGCCCTCAATCAAACCCCGATTTAGCCGCTATTCCGGGGTAGTGCCAAGCTTGATCGACAGTTCTCAAGATGAACTTAAAGAAAGGCTGCTAAGTACCTTATTTATTATGGATTTTATTGATAAAGTGTGGTAGTTACGCTACATTTCGGTGGAGATTGCGGCAGTGGAAATAACAGCGGAGCGGGGTGTCGAGTTTTCGGCAAAAGTGTCTCCAATTCGCCAATTTCAATCAGAAGTTAAGTGCATATGACAGGCGATATTTCTGGCCTCAAGGTCATGGTGATCGATGACAGTAAAACCATCAGGCGGACAGCAGAAAGTTTGCTGAAGAAGGCCGGGTGTGAAGTGATCACGGCCAGTGACGGATTCGAGGCGCTGGCAAAAATCACCGAGTGCAAGCCCGATATTATTTTTGTTGATATTCTCATGCCGAGGCTGGATGGGTATCAAACGTGTGCGCTTATCAAGAATAACAGCGTTTTCAGAAATACCCCGGTGATCATGCTGTCCAGCAAGGACAGTATTTTCGACCGGGCGCGCGGACGCATAGTGGGCTCCCAGCAGTATCTGACAAAGCCGTTCACCAAGGAAGATCTGTTGGGTGCGATCAAGCAGCATGTTGGTAAGGCAGCCTAGTGAAAGTGCGGTACGCAATGACTGGTTTAAAACGGGTGTTTAGGCATGAAAGTACTGATTATTGACGACTCACCGACCGAAGCGCATGTAGTCAAGGGATATCTGGCGCGCCAGAATATGGAAGTACTGGTTGCTCATAATGCCGAGGACGGTATCAAGGTCGCCCAGCAGGAACGGCCGGATGCCATATTGATGGACGTCGTTATGCCGGGTATGAATGGTTTCCAGGCGACACGCTTCCTGACCAAAGACCCACAGACGTCGCATATTCCAATCATTATCCTCACCACCAAAGGAGCCGAGACCGACAGGGTTTGGGGCATGCGTCAGGGTGCACGGGATTATCTGGTAAAACCGGTTGAGGAAAGTGAGCTTATCAGCCGATTAAAAACATTAACGAGTCAATAAGTTATGCCTGCTGTTTCGCCAATAACGCAACTTCGCGAGATCGAGAGCAAGAGCCTCGCCAAGCAGTCTCTGCTGCCTGTTGAGGCTCGCCATTTTACCCAGTGGCGTGGCGTGGGTTTCCGGATTGGCGATCTGGAGGTTGTGGCCGCCATGTCGAACGTCGTGGAAGTTTTAAAGCCGGTCGAATGTACCCGTGTTCCATCATGCAAGGTTTGGTTTGAAGGGATTGCCAATATCAGGGGTCTGTTAGTGCCGATCACCGACTTGTACGGTTTTCTATATGGCGGAGACCGTCGGCCTCCCGAGCAATCCGCGCGCATCGTGGTGTTCCGGTTGACCAATACCGTTGCCGGATTGCTTGTGACCGGGGTGACCGGAATTCGCAGTTTCAGAAAGGACAGTATGGACAATGAATACCCTGAAACTCCGGAGCAGCTAAAGCCTTTTTTGATTGGCTGTTTTCATCATGCGGGGGACCATTTTCCCGTGTTTGATTTTAACCGACTGGTAAGCAACGAGAGATTCATGCACGTTGCTGAGAAAGTGGATGCTTGAGCACCGAGATCGGCGCCTAAGTCGCCGCCGATGGAAGAGTGAATGACCTCGAGTGGGAGTGTACAGAATGAAATCCAAAAAAGTTTCCGGCATCAAGATTAAGCGATCATCGAACCTGACATTGCCCGCGTTGGGTTTGTTGCTTCTCTTCTTGCTCGCTGTAATGGTGGGCTCGTTTGTCTATGTGTACTTTCAGAATAAGTTCAATACTGAATATCTGGGTTACGTGGCCGAACAAAAACTTCTGTCACAGCGTATCGCAACCAGCGCGCTCGAAGCCGCCAGCGGTAAGGATGAGGCTTTCGCGACTCTGCAACAGCTCCACAATCGCTATCAAGTGACGTTGCAATATATGCGCGAAGGCAATCCCGCCACTCAGTTGCCACCCTTGTCCGTTGACTTGCTGATGGGTCAGTATACGCCGTTGGAAGCCGCCTGGGCTGAGTATTCTTCCAATGCCAGATCGATTATCAATCGGCGGGAAGTGGTAAGTTCCATTTCGCGATACGTGACCAACGTTTCCAACGCCCTGGTGCCGCTGGCAAGGCTGTCGGAGGATATTGCCATCGGGTTGGCGGAGACGGGTACCGACCCGCAAACACTCTACGTGGCAAGCCGGCAGTCGCTGTTTCTTGAGCGCACCCAGAACAACCTTAACCGGATTCTGACAGGCGATGAAGACGCGGCCATCGCCGCCGACCAGTTCGGTCGTGACTTTGCATTTTTTGCCAGGGTACTGGACGGTTTGGTAAACGGCAGCCGCGACCTGGGTATACAAAGCGCCAAGTCCAGCAGGGTTCAGGCTATGCTGGCCGAATCGCAGGATATTTACAACAAAGTGCAAACCAGCGTGGTTGGGATTCTTGATAATTCCCCCGGTCTGTTTGAAGTGAAGGATGCGGCCGCCGCCATTCAGATTCTCAGCCCCGAAATGCTGGATGTGGGAGTCGAGATGGAAAACGCGATTTCCGCATCGGACGACCTCAACCTGATGATAGCGCTGGGCGGTTTGGCCTCGTTCGCGCTTGCGCTGTTTATTCTGGCGATTATGGGCGTCGTGCTGGTGCGCGATGCAAGGCGACGCGCGGCGGAATCGGTGGCCATTAATCAGCGTAACCAGGAAGCTATCTTGCGACTGCTGGATGAAATGACCGCCTTGGCCGATGGTGATTTGACGGCCCATACCACCGTGACCGAAGATATCACGGGCGCTATTGCGGATTCGGTAAATTTCTCCATTGACGCTTTGCGTTCGCTTGTCGAGGCGATCAACAACACGGTGGTCCAGGTGTTTCAGTCTTCCGAACAGACCCAGGCGATCGCGAACCGGCTGGCCAATGCCAGTACTCAGCAGGCCACTGAAATTTCGAACACCACCCGGGCCATTTCCTCGATGGCCAAAACCATGGAAGAGGTATCCCGGAATGCCATGAACTCGGCGGAGGTTGCGCTGCAATCGGTGGAGATTGCGCATAAAGGCGCCCAGACGGTGCGGCGTAATATCGAAGGGATGGACGCTATCCGGGAGGCCATCCAGGAAACCTCCAAACGTATCAAGCGATTGGGCGAGAGTTCGCAGCAGATCGGTGAAATCGTTTCGCTGATTACCGATATTGCCGATCGCACCAACATTCTCGCATTGAATGCCGCCATTCAGGCGTCGTCCGCCGGTGAGGCCGGGCGCGGTTTTGCCGTGGTTGCGGACGAAGTACAGCGTCTCGCGGAGCGCGCCGGTAATGCAACCAAACAGATTGCCGCTCTGGTGGAAACGATTCAGACGGATACCAACGAAGCTGTCAGTTCCATGGAACAGAGTACGGCGGGTGTGGTAACCGGGGCCAAGCTGGCGGAAGACGCGGGTAATGCGTTGAATGAAATCGAATCCGTATCCAAGCAGCTTGCCGACCTGATTAACAACATTTCGAAGGACGCGCGCGCACAGGCAAGCACCGCGATCAACATCTCCGAGTCCATGAACGTTATCCAGCGCATCACGATGGAAACCTCCGAGGGTACGAGCCAAACCGCGAAGTCCATCGGTAATCTCACCGAGTTGGCGAATGCTTTGCGTACATCGGTTGCCGGATTCAAGCTCCCCGAATCGGATGAAGTCAGAACAGTGGTTAATGGGTAAGGTTGCGACAAGTGGTATTGTGACGATGGGCGTAGGTAAGCTGTAATGCAACTTGGAAACACAGTGCATTTCAACTCCTTTAAATGGGTGAAGGAGGAATTGCGGCAGTTGCTTGTCGATGCACAGCGGCAGTTGGAATACTATGTCGACAATCCCGAAGACGTTGGTAAGCTTGACGAAATAATCGCCTCCTTGCGGCAAGTGCGAGGAACCTTGTCACTGGTGGAGGTTTACGGCGCAGCGCTGTTGAGCGAAGAAATGGAAATGGTCGCCAGAGCGCTGAAAGCCGATGAAATTCCCAATCGCGAGAATGCATTCGAGGTTCTCCTGAATGCATCGATAAAACTCCCGGATTATCTGGAAACGCTGGCGGCGGGAAACAAGGATGTTCCCATGGTTCTCCTGCCCTTGCTAAATGATTTGCGGGCCTGCCGGAATGCCAGTCTCCTCTCTGAAAATGTGCTGTTTTTCCCCGATGTGTCCGTGGCGACCGCTGCGTTCGATCAGGTTTCAGAGGCGGATGCTGATGGTGCAAATGAAAATCCCGCTGAATTGGCCGGCAAGTTGCGTCATTCATATCAACTTGGACTGTTGGGGTGGTTCAGGAATCAGGATACCGAGAATGCGCTGAAGCGCATGCACCAGGTGATTGGCAAACTCCGCTCCGCATCGAAGCATGGCAAGAGTAAGCGCCTGTGGTGGGTGGCGTTGGCCATAGTGGATTCGTTAAGACAGAACGGCGTGGAAAGCAGCGTCGCCTTGAAATCCCTGATGGGCAAGGTGGACCGGCAGCTCAGGCAGTTGGCATCCTTGGGGGAGGATCAGTTTGTCAGTGAATTGCAGGACGAGTTGACGAAAAACCTGCTTTATTATGTTGCAAGGTCCGCCAATACCAGCAAGCTGGTTACCGAGGTTAAAGCTAAATTCAATCTGGAGAGGTTTCTGCCCGATGACGCCGAATTGGCCAATGCGGAGCGACAGCTGGGTGGGCCCAATCAGGAGTTGCTCGGGCGTGTGTCCGAGGCCATTCAGGAGGATATCAATCAGGCCAAGGATGCACTGGAAGTATTTGTCCATAGTGATCGTAGCGACTCTCAGCAGTTAAAACCGCTGGTTCCGCTATATGCCAAGATTGCGGATACCCTGAGCATGCTGGGTTTGGGGCGGGCTCGGGAGAGCGTACTCCAGCAAAAAGTCCAGTTGGAGGAAAAGCTATCGACTGGGCTGATACCAGATGAAGAGGCGCTGATGTTGGCGGCAAGCGCGTTGCTGGGCGTTGAAACCGAACTGGAAGCCTATGTCGACCGCCGAATTGGTGCGACCGATACCGCTGGCGCGGCCACGCCGGCTGAAGACCCGAAGGCTATCGCCGAAAATCAGCGGGTTATTGCCAGTCTTGTAAATGAATCGTTGAAGAATATTGCACTGGTTAAAGACGCCTTCCTTAACCTCATAGAATCACCGGGAAATCTCGAGCATATTCAGGTTGTGCCATCCGTACTCAAAGAGCTGTCCGGAGCAATGTTTGTACCCCCGCTGGATAGCATACGGTCTGTAATTGACGATTTGCATGCCTATTTTTCAACGACATTGCTTGGTGGCCGGCATAAGCCGGAAACCAGGGAGCAGGATGTCGTGGCAGACGTAGTTACAAACATCGAGTGCTTTTTGGAGGCGGTTGCCGAGAACCGCGTAGATAGCGAGT
>DASVCP010000417.1:0-9513 GCA_036381555.1 Gammaproteobacteria bacterium | reverse complement strand
TGTTCGATGGGATCGTTATAGTCTTTGGAAAACACGCCCAGGGAAAGCCATTCGCGTTCCGACAGATACCACTCCAGGCGGCCGTCAATGCTGTCGATTACAGCCGGTTCCAACCCCGGGTTGCCCAGGTATTCCTCGCCGGTTTCCGGATCGAAGTAGCGTACCGGGGAAAGCTCGTTGAGCATCGGGTAAGACAGGCTGCGCCCGCCCGACAGGCGCAATTGCATATCCCCGGCAAAACGCCAGGTAACGGATAACGAAGGCAGGGTGAAGCTCTTGTCAAAACCGGCTTCAACCGGTTGTCCGCCCTGACTGCCGCCGGCCACGAACGTGCGTACCTGGAAATCGGCATTTTCGCGGCGGACACCGGCGACCACGCGCAGCGTCTCGGTCCAGTCGATATCCGTTTTCAGATAGCTCGCATCGATGGTCGCGTTACCCAGGTAGTTGTCATTGGTCTGGGTCTGGTCGGAAACGGCCAGCGTATCGCCGAGGTTGATCGGGTCCAGCAGCGTTTCAGGTTCGAGGGTAGGATCGGCGCCAGCGAGCGTGCGGAAACTGTAACGGCGGGTTTGCGATTCGCGGTCCTGTTCGTAGTGATCCACGCCGCCGGCGACATCGATCGTCCAGTCGATATTGCTGATTGCCTGAAAGGTCACATCGGCGCCCAGGCCGGTGATATCGTCATTGTTTTCATCGTAGCGGCGGTTGGCGCGGTTCTGGTCGAAGAACACGTACTGGCCGTTGGTCTGTTGCCGGTACATATAGTCGCGCCGGTCCGGCGAGTAACGCGAACTGTCGGCCAGCATGGCGCGCCAGTCGATTTCAAAACGTTCGAAGTTGTGCTCACCGACGAACTGCTGCGCGAACAGCTCGCGCTCGTTCCATTCCAGCAGATAATCGAGGATAAACAGGTCCTGGCTGACCGCGCGGATTCCCTCGGCGATCGCACTGCGCTGGGTGGATTTGCGCAGCATCAGGGTGTTGCTGTGCACGCTGTGGTTATCCCAGTCCGCGGCCAGAATCAACAGCCCGTTCAAGTTGACGTCCATATCGGTGCGGCTTTCGACCTGGTCGTTGCGCACCACCAGCCGGCCGTCGCCGGCCAGGGAGTAGTCGCGCTCGATAATGTCGGTGTTTTGAAACTTGCGTTCCCAGTCGAAATTAAAGCTGACACCCAGATTGGCGCCCATTCCTTCATAGTTCCGGGCAATGCCGAAGCCCAGGCCGGTATCGATGCCGATGTCTTCCTCGTCGATTGCCCAAGTATTGCTAAAACCGCGGGCGGCATCGGTCACTTCGGCGGGCGAATCGGCGCTCGCCAGGCCCGCGGGCAGGTCGCGGCTCCCATCGTCATAACCCAGCCAGTCGTCGTCGCCGCCGTCATGGTCAAAGCCGCGTTTGCCGGTGGTCAGGGTATTGCCTCCCAACGATGCCGAGAACGAAATTGTATCGTTTTCCGGCACGCCGGCGGTTTCCAGCCCGATCAGGCTGCCGCCGAAAGATCCGGGTGCCGCGGCGTCATAGGACTTTACGATATCGATTTTCTGCAGCGAACCGGTGGGAAACAAATCCAATGGCACGATACGCCGGATCGGATCCGGGCTGGGGAGCAACGAGCCGTTCCAGGTGGTTTGCGTGTAACGTTCGGGCTGCCCGCGGATGACGACAAACTTGTCGTCCTGAACAGTCAGTCCGGTGACGCGCTTGAGCGCGTCGGCGGCGTTGGAATCGCCGGCGCGCAGCATCTGGTCGATGCCCAGTATCTCGCTGACACCCACGGATTCGCGCAGGTCGGTGGAGATCGACTCAATGCTGCCGTCCTCGGGCACATAAGTCGCGACCACGTTCAGTTCCTCCATGGGCGGCAGCCGCGGAACCGTGTCGGTTTTCTCGCTCAGACGTACCGTGGTTTCCTGAACCACGGTGCCGACAATAGCTACGTCTTGCATGCGGCGGGTGGTGTAGCCGGGATGGGAAACGACGATCTCATGACGGCCACGAGGCAGCTCCAACTCGAAGTGGCCGACCGTGTCGCTGACTGTCGAGGCGTTCAGACCGTCTGCCGTGACGGATGCTCCCGACAAAGGCATGCCGGTGGTGCGCGAGACGATGCGGCCGCGCAACATGCCGCGTGCATGTCTGACTTGGCCGTTGTAAGTATTGACAGCGATGACCGGTTCGGTATCGGACGACAGTGTTACGCTGGCGTCCGCGCTTTCATGCTCCGCGGTTTTAAAATCGAATGTTGCCAGCTTTCCGCCGTCCTTTTCCAGAACAACGCGGTGACTGCCTGCACCGATATCGGCGGTCAATTGTCCGTCAGATGCCGTTTGGCCAATCCTTATGCCATCGAGCGTTACACCGATGTCTTCGGCAGGGTGACCTTTTTCGAAAACATAAAGGGCCAACTGGCCGGCGAACAGAGGATGAGAAGACAGCACGAGACAGAGTGCCGACATAAAAGGGAGAAGCCGGTTCTTCATTTTGAGGCCTTAATATTCAGGAGAGTTTGTGAAGTTGCTAAGCCGCAGGCATGCTAGGCGGCGAAAATGACAGGAATATTACTGCTGCGTGACAGGCCGGTTGCTTAGTTAAGTTATTGGATGAAAATGGACAAAAAATTTTTTCATAAATGAAACCTGATTGTCACCCGCGCTAAACCAGTACGTGTCACTCTTGCACTGTTTGCTTGTATCCAGGGAGACGTGCGTGTTCCGGAATAAAGATCAATTCATTTTACTTTCAGGCATGCTACTGTTTTCCTGTTTTCTGGTCTTGCTGAATGCAAGCCCGCTTTCCGTAGTCGGAGAGCAGGTTGTATCTATAAAAAAGACTTCGGACGGCACGGCCGGGACCGTGAACAGGAATGAAGCATTGCATATGCAGGTCCTGAAGTGGTTGAGCGGCGAGAGCGATGTGGTGTTGCCGGCAATGCCGAATGCTCATCCGGTATCGGCCGTGTTTAACCGCGAGGCGATTATTCCGCCGCAGTGCTATACCCGCACCGAGGGTAAATACAATCCCTGTTATGTCTGCCATCAGAATGAAATTCCGGGTCGCGAAAACACGATGAACGACGGCGATTTGCAGGAAGCGTACAGTTTCAGCGACCTGGGGATGACGAACCGCTGGCTGAACCTGTTCGAAGATCGCAGTGAAAGGGTGAAGGCGATTTCTGACGAGGAAATTCTCGCCTGGATTTCGAAGGACAATTATTCCGACCTTGCACCGCGTTTGCGGCAGGCGGGCTTCAAGGGCTGGATTCCGGATCTGCAGGGACTGCAGGAAGGTGCCGTGGCGTTCGATTCCCACGGCTTTGCCAGGGACGGCAGCGGCTGGGTGGCGTTCAATTACAAGCCGTTGCCCAGCACCTTCTGGCCGACCAACGGCTCGACCGACGATGTCATGATTCGTCTGCCGGATGTGTTTCGCACTAATAAACAAAAGCGTTATTCACGCGATATTTACATGGCCAATCTGGCGATCCTGGAAGCGAACATCAAGGGACTGGCGGAAGTGACCGTGCCGCCCGTCGATGAGCGGGTGATCGGCGTCGACCTGAACGGCGATGGGGAATTGGCGGTTGTCGAGCAAATCAACAGGCTAAACGATTTTACCGGCGCCGCCGAAGGCTATTTCTTTAAACCGTCGTTATATCCGTTGGGCACAGAATTTCTGCACACGGTGCGCTATGTCGGTACTGGCGACAACAACGAGATCGTCAATTCGCGCCGCATCAAGGAAGTACGATACATGCACAAACAATTCATGATGCCCAAGTTCGTGCTGGACCAGTTGTACCGCGAGGAGTTGTACGAGAAAGAGCAGGGTTATCTGCCCGGCTATATCAATCGCGGGCATCAGGGGCTGGACAACGAGATGGGCTGGGTGATCCACGGTTTTATTGAAAACCGGCAGGGCAGGTTGCGTGTCGCCACCTTCGAGGAAAACCTGTTCTGCATGGGCTGCCACACCTCGATCGGTGCGACCATCGACAAGACCTTCAGCTTTCCACGCAAGATCGACGGCGCGCAAGGCTGGGGCTACGTCAATCTTAAGGGCATGCCGGACGTACCGAATGCCGGCGAAACCAAAGGCGAGATTCTGACTTACCTTGAGCGCGTCGGCGGCGGTGGTGAATTTCGCAGCAACGAGGAAATGGCCAGGCGCTGGTTGAAAAATGACGGTAGGGTGGATGCGAAGAAAATCGCTGCGGCAAAAGACGTGTACGAGCTGATTACCCCGTCGCGGGAACGGGCGCTGGAACTGAACAAAGCCTACCGGGTGATCGTCGAGGACCAGGATTATATTCTCGGTCGCGACGCCACTGTCAAGCCGCCGGAGAACGTGTATGCGGAGGTCGACAACCAGGCCTCGCCAACACTTCCGCCAGACAGGATACACCGGTGGAATATACTGTTGGATTGGAGTCGGGCTGATTAGAGCGGTTCAGGCCGGGTTGAAAGGACGATTGCGGTCATACCGTTTCCTGCTTTACAGGCCCTTTTTATTCCTGCTGCACAAGCGTTGAAAGAACTTTGTCACGAATGCTTCGGGCTTTTGTCACACAACGTTAATTCCAAAGTCATGAATCGCACGGATACTGCGGCGACCGGATGGGAAGACTGTCCGGATGATGTTGAGCGTCTTTCACATGGAAGTGCGATTCCCTTGTGGAAGATTTAACAGGTTTTGGGAGCAGGAGACACGCATGAATAAACTATTCTTCAAAGGCCTCGGAGGGTGCATGGCGCTGATATTGACGCCGATGTCCATGGCCGGTACCGACGTTTATTTCAACCCGTTGACGCAGTCGGCCGCAGTTGCTTCACCCAATCATGTCAATGAATTGAACTCGCCCTGGCAGACGCCCGCCGGGATCAGTCAGGTCAACCTCACCAGTCTGCGCGAAGTCGAGAGCAGCGTTAATCAGTCCATACTGCGCGTGCCGGGCGCCGGCACTTCGGCTTCCATGTTCGATATGGTGTCTTACGACGACGAAGCCAGGTTTTTGTTCATTCCCCACGAAACCCCTTACGGTGCGGGCGCATCGCGTTACGATCTTGAGAATGATACCGCCGAACTCTTGTTCTCCGGCGATCTGGGAGGTCTGAATGAAGACTGGTCGAACGACTACGGTGCATTCGACCCCTCCACCTGGACGCCTAACCGGACGTTGTTTCTGGGTGAGGAGTGGACCGCCGAAGGTCGCATCATCGAGGTGGTGAATCCGCTGGCGCCGGTCGAAGATATTCAAATCCGCGAATTGCAGAGCATCCCCAACGTGGCGCACGAAGGGTTGCGCTTCGGCCGCGACGACAAGACGCTGTATTTCGTCGATGAATGGAATTCCGGTTCGATTTACAAAATCGTTTTCAAGGACAAGCGTGACTACAGCGCCGGCGGCCAGTCGTTCGTGCTGGTGGTCGATGCCTATAACGGCAACCCCGCCGATAATTACAACGAGTCTTCCAACGCCAACGCGCCCCGCACCGGGCTGGCGACTTGGGTGCCGATCACTGACAAAGACGGCAACAAGCTGACTTCGATCGATCCGTACCGTAACGGCCCGACCAATGATCCGCGCAGCAACGACGACACACGAGGCGGCCGTCCGGCTGCCGACGAAGTCAACGGCACGCCCTACGGCCGCCCGGAGGACATGGAAGTGGGCGAACTGGCAAACGGCCATGAAGTGGTTTACGTCGCCGCCACGTCCGAAAACGCCATTTACTCCATTGAAATGTTGCACGGCAACAAGGCCATGGTCAGGCTGATGGCCAGCGAGACGGATACGCCAAAAAATGCGGATTTTCCTGCAACCACCGCCCGTTTGAATTCGCCCGACAACCTGGCGCAGGACGCGCTTGGTAATATCTACGTGGTCGAGGACGCGCCGAACGGTTCAAACGTCGGCGGCGACATCTGGTTCGTACGCGACACGGACAACGACGGCGTCGCCGAATCGCTCGACCATTTCATGAGCATTCAGGTGGACGGTTCCGAAGCGACCGGCATGATATTCAATCCGCAAGAACCGACACAGTTCGTGGTTGTGGTCATGCATCCCGATAGCACCACGGTACCGAACGGTTTCGGCGACGCGATCTGGCAGTTCGATCTCAGGGGCGTGGTGCCGCCTCCATGCAGTAAAAAGCGCCACGATCATGACGATCACGGTCGCCACGATTTCCGCGGCCGCCGTGAGCAGACCTGCACGGACACCCGCGACGCCAACTTTGTCGAATTGCTCGAACAGTCCTCCGGCAAGGAGCATTGGTCTCACAAGAAGAAAAAGCATTCCTGGCGTCACTGGTAGAACCAGGCCTCCGGTTGCTGTCACAAGCGCCTTGCCCTCTTCTCTCGTCGCGCAAATGGAGCGGCGCGGCGAGGGAGAGGGAGTTTTTATTAAGGGAATAGAATTCTAGTATTTGAGTATGAAAGCATGTAAGCAATTCCCGTTACTCTATACTTTCATACTCAATACTTTAATTCTTTGAATCAGAATCGAAGCTAAGTTCATTCATTGACACCAGAGAAGCGGGCAACGCATCAAGCCTCCCCCCAAGCGTCTGCACGATTTTCATTTGCGCCAGTTGCCCCAGTTCGCGGCGGTCGCGCCCCCGGGCATCGACCGGTTCACAGAAATGAACCAACACCTCCACCTGTTTCTCGCCCAACATACGCCAGGCATGCGCCACAAAGTGTTCTTCGCCGATAAAAGCCAGGTCCTTGCAGACTTTGTCCTTACAGGAATAATGAACGGCGACCGGTTGAATCGGCAGGTTCATCTCGATGGCCGGTTCGAACAGCCGCGTGCGGAACGGCTTGATTGTATGACCGTGGGTGGTCGTACCTTCGGGAAAAATCAACAGGCTTTGCCGAGCCTGCAGCCGTGAGGCCATGGCGTCCTTGAGTTGTTGCATGGACTCGCGCTTGCCCCGACGGATGAACAGAGTTGCCCCTCGGTGGGCCATCCAGCCGATCAGCGGCCAGCCGCGGATTTCATGTTTGGCGACAAAGCCGGTCGGCGCCAGCGACTGCAACACGACTATGTCCTGCCAACTGATATGGTTGGCGACAAACAGGGCCGGTCCGGCAACCGGTTCTCCTGTCACTGTCACCCGCAAGCCTAAAATCCGGCACAATGTAACCATCCAGCCGCAGATAATTCGCCAGTCGCGTTGGTGATAGTGCTCCGGATTCGGCCCCATGCGGAACAGTATCAACATCACACCCGACAACACGTGCAGGACGAGCCGAAGGAAACGGTACAAGCGGCGCAAGGTAGGCATGGCTGAAATCAATTCAAGTATATAAGTATTAAAGTATATAAGTATTCAGGGGGTCTGCTTTCAATACTTCAATACTCTTAATTCTTTACTCCGTTCCTCTACGATCAAAGATTATTAACCGCTGTTTTAAAAGCTTCAAATTCGGTGATGGGCGCCGAGCAGCTCATTTTTTGGCAGATGTAGGCGACGGCATCGCCTCGTGGTTTACGCTCGGCAAGTTGTGCGGGCAGGTCCTGGACGTCTATAGCAATGGTATAGACCGCCACCCTCGGGCGGAAGGTATCTTTAACATAATTCCGCCAGGGGGTTAATGCGCCGGTTGAACCGCGCAGCACAATAATGGCGGGCGGTTCGAGGTATTCGTCGAGCACTTTAAGAAAGCCTGCATGGGCCAACGGCGATTGCTGCAGTTCGTGTACGGCGTCTTTCAGCGCCCGTTCGGCGGCATCGAGGTATTCCGTGTGCCCGAGCAGGTGGCCGAGGCGCTGCAAGGCAAACGCGGCCACCGCGCCGCCGGCCGGCGTGGCTTCGTCGCCATGCTGTTTTGGGCGGTATATCAATGCTTCGTGGCCTTCCGGGGTGAAATAAAATCCGCCGCGCGCCTTGTCTTCAAAGCGCCTCAGTAAGACACCGGCCAGCTCCCGCGCAAAATCCAGATCCTGCTTTTGCCAGCGGGCTTGCAGCAATTCCAGCGTGGCGTCGAGCAGAAAGGCATAATCGTCCAGGTAGGCTGGAAATTTCACCTGCTTGTCCTTATAACAGGCATACAACAGCTCACCGTCCCAAAGCGTTTGCCGGATGAAATCCAACGCCTGTTCGGCGGTTATGATCCAATCATCGCGATTAAACACGTTGCCGGCCAGGGCCAGCCCCTTGATCATCAGGCCATTCCAGGAGGTCAGCACTTTTTCATCGCGGCCCGGCGGCACGCGTTGATTTCTTGCCGCAAGCAGTTTCACCCGGGCGCTTTCCAGCAACGCATGCACCTGGTCGATCTCCAGGTCCAATTCGCCGGCAACCCGACCAGGGTCGTTGAAGGCATGTAAATGCCAGTGGTTTTCAAAGTTGGCCGGTTTGTTCAGGCCGAAAACCTGACTGAAAACTTCAAACTCCTGTTCGTTCAGCAGTGTCTTTACTTCGGCCGGTGTCCATGCGTAAAACCTGCCTTCCTCGCCTTCGGAATCGGCATCGAGCGTGGCGTAAAACGCGCCTTCCGGCGCGCGCATCTCCCGCAGCAGCCAGTCCACGGTTTCCGTCGCGGCTTTTTTGAAAGCGCCGGCGCGGGTTGCCTGCCAAGCCTGCGCCAATACGGTCAGCAGCTGGCCGTTGTCATAAAGCATTTTTTCAAAATGGGGAATCATCCATCGGTCATCGACCGAGTAACGATAAAAACCGCCGCCGAGTTGATCGTAAACGCCGCTGCGCGCCATCTGTTCCAGGCTGAAACGGGCGATATGCAACAGGCGCGAATTGCCGCCGCTGGCCCAAAACCGCAACGCCAGCTCCAGGTTGGTTGGGTGAGGAAATTTGGGGGCTCCACCGAAACCGCCGTGTTCGGCGTCGAAATGTTCCTGTAACGCGCCGGCGGCCGTTTCAAGCCAGCGTCCGTCCGCCGGATAATCGTCGGGCGAGGCCCGGGTTTCCAGTGAACGGAACAATTCGGTCAATGAAGCGTTTTGCCGCTGTACTTCATCGGGATGCTCGTGCAGATACCGGGCAACCCGTCGCAACACGTCTTTGAAGGCCGGCATTTGATAGCGGGGTTCCCTGGGAAAGTAGGTGCCGCCGAAAAAAGGCACCTGATCCGGTGTCAGGAACATGGTCAGGGGCCAGCCGCCGCTGCGCTGCGTGATGGCAGAGTGAGCAAGTTGGTAGATTTTGTCGATGTCAGGCCGCTCTTCCCGGTCAACCTTGATATTGACAAACAGTTCGTTCATGACGGCCGCCGTTTCCTCGTCTTCGAACGACTCGTGCGCCATCACATGGCACCAGTGACAGGCGGAATAACCGATGGAAAGCAGAATGGGTTTGTTCTCCCGTTTGGCGCGATCCAGGGCATCGGGTCCCCAGGGGTGCCAATCCACGGGATTGTGCGCGTGTTGCAGCAGATAAGGACTGGTTTCAGAGGCCAAACGATTTTGAGACATTCAAGGTTTCTACCGTATTGCCGGTCCGGTTGCAACTGGTGGCCGTGCTGGTGTACTGTCTCATATCG
>DASVCP010000416.1:0-3360 GCA_036381555.1 Gammaproteobacteria bacterium | reverse complement strand
CGCCGTAGGAAACGGCGCCCGCCTCGACCTCGCGAAACACCTCGTCAATCGCCGGCATCGGCCGGGTTTTGATCGCACTGCCGAAGTGCTTGAGCGCGGCCAACTCGGTGAACGTCCCTTCCGGTCCGAGATAGGCAATGACCAACTGCTGTTCCAGCGCCAGGCAGGCGGACATGATTTCGCGGAATATACGGGCCATGGCTTCGCCGCCCAGCGGTCCCTGGTTTCGGGACTGCACGGCGCGCAGAATCTGGGCTTCGCGTTCGGGGCGGTAAAACGCAATATCCGCCCCCGCGCTTTGTTTTATTTCGGCGATTTCATGCGCACACTGTGCCCTTTCATTGATCAGTTCCTGGATTCTCTCATCCAGCTCATCAATGCGCGCACGTATGCTTTCGAGTTTGTCCATCGCCTAATGAGAGCTATATCAGTCGAACCGCCAGAACGCCTTTGACCGCTTTCAACTTGTCCGCCACCGATGGATCCAGAATGGAATCGGTATCAATCAGAGTATAGGCGATGTCACCCCTGGACTCGTTGACCATATGGATAATATTCACGCCAAGTCCCCCGAGAACGTGAGAAATCTGGCTGACCATATCCGGGCGGTTTTCATTCACGACCGCCACCCGCTGTTCGCCGGATCTTGGCAGGCTGACGGTCGGAAAATTGACGGAGTTACGGATATTGCCGTTTTCCAGATAGTCGCGGACCTGGTCGGCGACCATCATGGCGCAATTCTCTTCGGCTTCCTCGGTGGAAGCGCCCAGATGCGGCAAGGTGATGACACCGGGTTTGTTCTGCAGTTCCAGCGTGGGAAAGTCGGTCACGTAAGCATGAACTTTTTTGGTTTCGAGGGCCTGCAGTACCGCCCGGTCATCAACGATGCCGTCGCGGGCGAAATTCATAACCACCACGCCGTCCTTCATGCGCGACAGGCGCTCCGCGTTCAACAGGTTACGGGTCGAATCCAGCAACGGCACGTGGAAAGTCACGAAATCGCTTTTGGCCAACAGGTCGTCGATGCTGGTGGCATGTTCGATATCCGACGACAGTTTCCAGGCGCTTTGCACGGTTATCGCCGGATCGTAACCGATGACCCGCATACCCAGACTCCGCGCGACGTTCGCAACCAGCACGCCGATGGCGCCCAGTCCAATGACGCCCAGAGTTCTGCCGGGTAACTCGAAACCGGCGTATTTTTTCTTGCCCGCTTCAACCTGCTTGTTCAATGCTTCGTTGCTGCCTTCCTTGAGTTCGTTGGTGTACTGCCATGCCTGGCAGATATTGCGGCATGCCAGCAGCATGCCCGCCACGACCAGCTCCTTGACAGCATTGGCGTTGGCGCCGGGCGTATTGAAGACGACAATACCCGCCTTGCTCATTTTATCGATGGGAATATTGTTTACGCCGGCACCCGCGCGACCGACCGCTTTCAGGCCGGCCGGAATCTCCATGTCATGCATTTTAAAAGAACGCAGCAGAATCGCATCGGGGTGCTGAATTTCGGAAGCGACTTCGTAGCGGTCTCTCGGCAGACGATCCAACCCTTTGGGTGAAATATTGTTAAGTGTGAGAATTTTGTACATTGCGTGTCCTTAAATATCTTTAAACTGATTCGGTGGTCACTGCCAATCGCGCCGGCGACTAGCCGTTGCGGCTTTCAAAATCCTTCATGAAAGCGATCAATGCGTCGACGCCCTCTTCCGGCATGGCATTGTATATGCTCGCGCGCATGCCGCCGACCGAACGATGGCCTTTCAGTGTAATCAGGCCATTGGCCGCCGCTTCTTTTAAGAAAACCGCGTCAAGTTCCGGGTTGGCCAGCGTGAACGGAATGTTCATCCATGAGCGGCTGACGGGTTCGACCGGATTACTGTAGAAATCCGAGCCATCGATCGCCGCATACAGCTTGTCGGCCTTGCGCTTGTTGATGTCGGCCATCGCCTGCAAACCGCCTTTCCGCTTCAACCATTGGAACACCAGTCCGGCCAGATACCAGGAATAGGTCGGCGGCGTGTTGAGCATCGAATCGTTTTCCGCCTGTTCCTTGTAATCGAAAAGGGAGGGGCACGGCGACAGCGTCTCACCGATCAGGTCGTCGCGCACGATGACGACCGTGAGACCGGCGGGACCTATATTCTTCTGCGCGCCGGCGTAAATCAGGCCGAACCTGCTGACGTCGACCGGCCGCGACAAAATCGTCGACGACAGATCGGCCACCAGCGGCACATCGCCGGTGTCGGGCACCCAGTGAAACTCCACGCCGCCGATCGTTTCGTTGGGGGTGTAATGTACATAGGCCGCGTCGCGCTTCAGTTTCCAACTGTCAAAAGCCGGGATAGCGGTAAAATTGGACGCTTCGCCGCTGGCGGCAACATTGACTTCGCAGTAGCGCTTGGCTTCGGAAATGGCTTTTTTCGACCAGGCCCCGGTGTTGATGTAGTCGGCGGTCTTTTTACCGCGCAACAAATTGACCGGCACCATCGCGAATTGTAATGCCGCCCCGCCCTGCAGAAACAGCACCTTGTAATTGTCCGGAATCCGCATCAATTCGCGCAGATCGGCTTCCGCCTGGGCGGCCACCGCAATGAACTCCTTGCCCCGATGGCTCATCTCCATAATCGACGCGCCGCTGCCGTGCCAGTCGAGCATTTCCTCGCTGGCCTGTTGCAGCACCTCTTCCGGCAACATGGCCGGGCCCGCACTGAAATTAAAAACACGTGACATTTAACAACTCCTGCTTAATTTAAATTCAAATTCGGTTGGCCAGGAAAACATAACTATCCGCAGATTAACGCAGATTTTCACAGATGAGTTGGAGGCCTCCAGTTTATTCAAGACTTACCAGAGTCCGGACAGAAATTCATTCTGCATTCCGTTCCCTGGTAAAAACGAAAGGCTCGCTGCACCGTCCTTATCACTTTCTATCTATCTGCGTTTATCTGCGTAAATCTGCGGATTAATGCTTTTCACTGCGTCCGCGACTATTCTTCCTCATCTTCCTCTTCACCGGCGAGGGATGGGATGGACTCCACTTCAACCAGTTTCTCGTCTTCGCCGAGACGAATCAGGCGCACGCCTTGCGTGTTGCGCCCCATCATCGAGACATCCTTCACCGCCGTGCGCACCAGCACGCCCGCATTGGAAATCAGCATAATCTCGTCTTCCTCGACCACCCGCACGGCGCCGACAACCTTGCCGTTTCGCTCGTTGGTTTGGATGGACACCACGCCCTGGCCGCCGCGTCCCTGCAGCGGATACTGTTCCACCGGGGTACGCTTGCCGTAACCGTTCTCGGTCACCGTCAACACGGCGCCTTCGTCCGCCACCATCAGCGCGATCAGCGACTGTCCGGGC
>DASVCP010000415.1:0-4785 GCA_036381555.1 Gammaproteobacteria bacterium | reverse complement strand
ACGAGCCGGCGGCCAACCGTATCGCCATCACCGTGGCGGTGGGCTTCGTACAGGAACGCGAACGTACCATTCGCGAACAGCAGGAAGCTATTCGCGAACTGTCTACGCCCGTGTTGCAGGTGCGCGAACGTCTGCTGATTCTCCCCATCATCGGTCTGATCGACCCGCAGCGCGCCCGCCAGCTGACGGAACAGTTGTTGCGCGCCATCCGCACCAACCGCGCCAAGGTGGTGGTTATCGACATCACCGGCGTGGCGGCGATGGACTCCAATGTGGCCAACCACTTGGTGTTGACCGTGGAAGCCTCAAGGCTGCTGGGTGCTACGGTTATCGTAACCGGTCTGTCTCCCGAAATTTCGCAAACCCTGGTTAACATCGGCGTGGATCTCAGTAAGATGAATACGGTGGGTGACTTGCAGGGAGGTATCGAAGAAGCTGAGCGCCTGCTGGGCTATAAAGTCGTATCCATACGCGAAACTGCGCAGTTGCAGTAAAACAATAACCAAAGACAAGCATAAACAATGCAAGTCCCTATTTTAAAACAAGGGCCTTACCTGATTGCTTCCATTCAGGCGGCGCTGACAGATGCCGACCTTATGCAACTGCGGGATGCGTTGCTGCGCAAAGTCAGTGACTCGCGTTCGCGCGGCGTCATCATCGACGTGACCGTGCTGGATGTCATGGATTCGTTCGCCTCGCGAACGTTGCGCGACATCGTGCACATGATTCGACTGCGGGGCGCGGAAACGGTGATTGTCGGCATTCAACCCGAAGTGGCTTTTGCCATGGTGCAACTCGGACTGACATTGGAAGGCGTTGCGACGGCGCTGGACCTGGAAGAAGGGTTGGAATTCCTGGATCAGAAAAACAGCGGCCGTACACCGACAGCGGGTCTTGGCAGTGTCTGAAATACGAATACCTATCGATGCAGACGCCGATATCGTTACCGCCCGACAACGCGGCCGGCAACTGGCCGCCGACCTGGGCTTCACGTCTATTCAACTCACGCTGATCGCCACGGCCATTTCCGAGTTGGCCCGCAATATTCTGTTGTACGCCAAGCACGGCGAAATTATTCTTCGGACCGTGCAAAACAGCGATAAGCCGGGCATCGTAGTGGTAGCCCGCGATGAGGGTCCCGGCATCTTCGATCTGAAACAGGCGTTGCAGGTCGGCTATTCGACGTCGGGCAGCCTGGGATTGGGTCTGCCGGGTGTACGGCGACTGATGAGCGAATTCGAGATTCAGTCGGAGCAGGGAAAGGGCACGACGGTCACGGTCAAGAAATGGAAATAATGACTGAAGAACTGCTGCAATGGGGAATTGCCTCCCGCTCGTATGAAGACAGCGACGAATCCGGTGACCTGTCGCTGGTCGTTCCGTTTTCCGGCGGTGCGCTGGTAGCTGTCATCGACGGGCTGGGACACGGCATCGACGCCGCCGCTTCTGCGCGGCAGGCCGCCGAAGTACTGAAGGTCTATGCGAACGAATCACCGATATCATTGATTCAACGCTGCCATGAAAAACTCAAACCCATGCGCGGCGCGGTGATGAGCCTGGCATCGTTTAACGCCGCGGCCAACATGCTGACATGGGTAGGCGTCGGTAACGTGGAAGGCTGCCTGATCCGAACCAACTCCGCGGCTGTTTGCAAAAACGAGTTTCTTCGTTTACACGGAGGGACCGTGGGCGACCGAATACCGTCTTTGCAGGCCGAGAAACTGCCTATTTACCAGGGGGATGTACTTATCTTCACCACTGACGGCATTAGAAACGGCAACTTTGCCCGTGTTATCGGGCTCAGAAAGAAACCCGCCAGAATCGCCGAATACATTCTGGACCAGTGGGGCCGTGAAGATGACGACTCTCTGGTGCTGGTGGTACGCAGCCTGATTGGATACACATGAGCGCCGCTCAAGACATCGCCGACCAGTATGCTCGCGGATTGCGCGACTATCTTGACGGCGCAGGCGAAGCGTCGCTGCGCAGCGCTTATGAACTGGGAAGACAGGCCGTGTCGGAAGGCCTGGGACTGCTCGATGTGGTGGCGATCGCTCACGAGGCGTCTCGCGAAGTATTCGGCGAAAACGGCTCGAACAAGCAGGTGGAACAACAAATGGACCTTGCCGGAAACTTCCTCGTGGAGAGTCTTTCCGCGTTCGAGATGACACATCGCAGTTACGTTGACGCCAACGTGGCTTTGCGCCGTCTGAACGAAATCCTGGAAGAGGAAATCAAACGAATTGCCTACACCCTGCATGACGATGCCGGCCAACTGCTGGCCAGCGTACACCTAACCCTCGCCGAGTGGGCGCAGGAGCTGCGGGACAGCGACAAGCGACGTATACAGAATGTTCGGGAGTTGCTTAACCAGATTCAAGCACAATTGCGACGTCTTTCGCATGAGCTGCGGCCAAGTATTCTTGACGACCTGGGCCTGAAACCGGCCATCGAGTTTCTTGCCGAAGGCCTCGGACAACGCGCAGGCCTGTTTATTCATGTCGACGGCTCCACCGACGGTCGGCTGCCGGCGACAATCGAAATTACCTTGTATAGAATTATCCAGGAGAGCCTGAACAACGCCATCAAGCATGCAGGCGCCTCGCGCATAGGAGTCCGGCTGGACCGCCAGGAGCATGCACTCTACTGCACGGTTTTCGACAACGGCCGCGGATTCGATGCCCGCGCGGTGCTGGCGGGAAAAGTACGGCGAGGTTTGGGTTTGCTGGCGATACAGGAGCGGTTGAACGCCATCGGCGGCGCCTTGAAAATCGCCTCCGATGCCAGCGGCACGACATTGACAATTTCAATACCTTTGGAGGATGTATGAGCACGCGAGTATTATTGGCCGACGATCATCAGATATTGAGAGAAGGATTGGCCGCCTTGCTCAACCGTGAGCGTTTCGATGTCGTCGCACAGGCCACCGACGGCATGCAGGCGGTCGAACTTGCCCGGGAATTCCAGCCCGATGTGGCGGTTCTGGATTTGTCCATGCCGCGTTTGAACGGACTTGACGCCTCACGCGAAATAGCCAAAGTCTCGCCCGAAACGAAAAGTATTCTGCTGACCATGCACACCGAAGAGCATTACGTGCTGGAAGCCTTGAACATGGGCATCAAGGGTTACGTAATGAAAACGCATTCGGTGGAAGACCTTGGAGAAGCCATCGAACAGGTGGCGAAAGGCAAAACCTATCTGGGTTCGGGGTTGCCCGAAGTGATCGTGCAAGCCTATTTCGGCAAGGCCAAGCCGCCCGGCGACATTCTCACCGCCCGCGAACGGCAGGTGCTGCAACTCGTCGCCGAAGGCAACACCACGAAAAAAGTGGCGTCGATACTGGGCGTTAGCGTCAAAACCGCCGAATCGCATCGCACGCGTATCATGCAAAAGCTCGACATACACGATTCGGTGCGCCTGGTTCACTATGCCATCCGCCGCGGACTGGTGCACATCGAAACGCCGAGCCACCTCGAACAGTAAGCCGCACAGCTTGTACAAGTACCGGATTATCCGGCCGGCAGAAAAACATAGAATACGGAGCCTTTGCCGGGCTCACTTTCAACTTGCAGCCTGCCGCCGTGCGCTTCGACAATCCGGCGGCTCGCGGAAAGCCCCAGGCCGATACCCGGAATCGTTCCCTTGGTGGCCTTGGTTCTGTAAAACGGTTTGAAAATTCTATCCAGATCCCCTGGCGCAATGCCGATACCCTGATCGGCAACGGAAATAACAAACCCATCTTCATTTTTAAGCGCCTTGACTTTCACAGTGCCGCCATTCGGCGAATACTTGACGGCATTCGAAATCAGGTTGTTGATCACTTGCGCAATGCGCCGTCCGTCGCACCGGCACATAATCGGACTGTCCGGCATTTCAACCCTGAAACTGTGCAAGTCCGAACCGGCGCGATAGAGCTCGACCGAGTCCCTGACCAGGGAACCGATATCCTGATCGCCGAGTTCAAGCTCCAGTTGCCCCGCTTCAACACGGCTGGTATCGAGCAGATCGCCGACCAGCCGGTCGAGATGTTTAACCTGCCGGGAAACCATGCCCGCCAATTCCCGATCTTCATCCAGGCATTTCATGGCAAGCAATGCCGAAGCCATGGACATGGACTGTAAAGGATTGCGAAGATCGTGAGCGATGG
Source organism: Gammaproteobacteria bacterium (assembly GCA_036381555.1). Lineage (GTDB taxonomy): Bacteria > Pseudomonadota > Gammaproteobacteria > HTCC5015 > HTCC5015 > DASVCP01. The sequence goes on along the minus strand of DASVCP010000415.1, from coordinate 638 downwards.
AAGCGATAAAGCGCAACTGTTCCTGCCGCCTTTCTTCCAGCCGATCCGCCATTGAATTGAAGTTGGAGGCGATTACCCGGATTTCCTGCAGCCCCTTGACGTCGGTGCGCGCTGAACTTTCACCGGCGGCATATTGAGCAATTGTCTCGGCCAGAGACGTCAAGGGCCGCGCAACGGAGAAAAGGATTCCGATGATAATAATAAGGAGCACGATACCGCCTAAAAAAAGCAATAGCACCGCAATGCTGTTCGCCACCATGTTCTGCCTGCTGATCGCCCGCATAAGACTGTCCATTTGCTCAAGATTCACTTCGATCAACATATCGACAACGGCAATGGCTTCGTCAACGTCCTGGCTGATCCGGGTGTATTGCTCCACCGGCGGCAGACTCGAAGTCGCCAACTCCCGGCGTTTTTCAAAATACGTTGAGATTTCTGTCTCTACATTGTCCAGTACGGCTTCCTCTTCGCGTGAATTCGCCAGTTGTCCTATTGTTTCCAGGAGACTGGTGACCTGGGCACGTTGAGTACGCCGGGTTTCCAATCGGTATGGATCATTATTGAGCGCGTAAAGAAAGGCATTCCTGTTATGGATCAGCAGTCGGGATTTCACCTCCTCCGCGAGCCGGATACTCTCC
>DASVCP010000414.1:0-2125 GCA_036381555.1 Gammaproteobacteria bacterium | reverse complement strand
GCCGCCGACACGCTAATATCGCGTCCTTTTCCGTGTTCTTCTTGAGTTTGTGAGTCCAGCCATGCCCCCCGCCAAACCCTCCGTCCCCAAAATCGGTTTTGTCAGCCTCGGTTGCCCGAAAGCCCTGGTCGATTCCGAGAGGATCCTGACCCAGTTGCGCCTGGAGGGGTATGAAACCACGCCCAGTTATGGCGACGCGGACCTGGTAATCGTGAATACCTGCGGGTTTATCGACCAGGCCAAGGCGGAATCGCTGGATACCATCGGCGAGGCGCTGGCGGAAAACGGTAAGGTGATCGTTACCGGTTGCCTGGGTGTGAAGGCCGATGAAATCCGCAACCTGCACCCGCAGGTGTTAAGCGTAACGGGGCCGCAGGCCTATGAGCAGGTGGTGAATGCCGTGCACACACATTTGCCGCCGCCGGCCTGGAAAGAGGATGAACACAATCCCTTTGTCGACCTGGTGCCGCCACAGGGCGTCAAGCTGACGCCGAGGCATTACGCCTATTTGAAGATTTCCGAAGGCTGCAACCACCGTTGCAGCTTCTGCATTATCCCGTCCATGCGCGGCGACCTGGTCAGCCGGCCGGTCGGCGAGGTGCTGGACGAAGCCGAGCGCCTGGTGCAGGCGGGCGTTCGGGAACTGCTGGTGATTTCGCAGGATACCAGCGCGTACGGTGTCGATATCAAGTATCGCATGGGCTTCTGGCGGGGCAGACCGCTGAAAACCCGCATGCAGGAATTGTGCGAGGCGTTGGGCGATTTGGGGATCTGGGTGCGGCTGCATTACGTGTATCCCTACCCGCATGTCGATGAGGTCATTCCGTTGATGGCCGAAGGGAAAATTCTGCCCTACCTGGATATTCCGTTTCAGCACGCCAATACGCGGATTTTGAAGTTGATGAAACGCCCGGCGTCGTCGCAGAACAATCTCGAGCGTATCCGCGCCTGGCGCGATATCTGTCCGGATATCACTCTGCGCAGCACGTTCATCGTCGGCTTTCCGGGCGAAACGGAAGTTGAGTTTGAGGAGTTGCTGGAGTTCCTGCAAGAGGCGCAACTGGATCGGGTGGGATGTTTTGAGTATTCGCCGGTGGAGGGCGCGGCGGCCAACGCTTTGCCTGACGCGGTGCCCGATGAAGTCAAGCGGGAACGCTGGGAGCGCTTCATGGAAACACAGGCCGCTGTCAGTGCAGCGCGCCTACAACGTAAAGTCGGCACTACACAAACGGTTCTGATTGATACCGAAGATACCGACTGCTATGTCGGCCGCAGCACAGCTGACGCACCGGAAATCGACGGCTGCGTGTTTATCAAGAAAACCGCAATGTTGAAGCCGGGTGATTGGGCGGATGTTCGCATCGAACGGGCCGATGAATACGATCTTTGGGGAACGATACATAAAACTTGACGCCGAGACGCAAAGGCGCCGAGAAAGTAAAAGTTAAAGCATTTCCAGTTAAAGTCAATCCCAAAAATGGGACCCGGTAATTTTTCATGTTGGAAGTCAAAGTGCCCGCACTGGACATAGCCTTCCACGATAAAAATCCAAGTTCTCTGCGCCTTTGCGTCAGATCCTTTTTGTGCTTTTAGAGGCTGTGTGAGGGGAAAACCCCGCAGTTGTGTCTTTGTCCAGCCTCTATATAATGCGCCTTCCGACGATGGTGGTCCGGATCGGTCCCTCCGCGGCGCGAAACTGTAAACCCCGCCAGGCCCGGAAGGGAGCAACGGTAGCAGCGTAGCGGGCGCCGGAGTGCGGCGGGTTCGGGCCCCTCCAGCTTTGCCGGGCTCCGTTGTTGCCGCCGGTTCAATTCGGGTCACTGCGGTTGCCGCTCATTAAGGTATAATCCGCAGATTGTCCGCCAAACTCATTGATATTTCATGTCTTACCAGGTTTTAGCCCGCAAATGGCGTCCCCGCAGTTTTGCCGAGATGGCCGGCCAGGAGCATGTGCTGCGCGCGTTGGTCAATGCCCTGGACCAGGGTCGCTTGCACCAGGCTTACTTGTTTACCGGCACCCGAGGCGTCGGTAAAACAACCATCGCGCGAATTCTGGCCAAGGCGTTGAACTGCGAGACGGGAGTCAGCGCCACGCCCTGCGGCCAATGCACTTCCTGCCGGGAAA
>DASVCP010000413.1:0-2723 GCA_036381555.1 Gammaproteobacteria bacterium | reverse complement strand
GTTTCTGAAGGTATTCGAACTCCCGACTTATAAGAAGGCTGAGTTCGACCAATCCGCCGGGAGCGGATTGGCGCGAGCGTAGCGAGTCCGCAGGACACGGCTCAGGGATGAGCCGTGCAATCTCTCCGGGCGCGCCAAATAAAAAAGGCTCCATCCGCAAAGATGGGCGGATAGCTTTCTTTTTATCGGTATGCCGCCGGAAATCAGTAAAACCCTTTCTGGAAACTGAGCTGCAACACCACCGCGGTCGTCTCGTCGATCACGGCGTTTTCGGCCTGCCAGCCGATCATTTCCAGGCGGGCGCGGACTTCGCCGTTTTCCCCCACCGGCTTGCCGAATTTAACGCCCAGGGTCGCGCCCTGCATGTCGTCCAAGCGGTTGTCGGCGCTGACGAATTCCGGCAACGGGGTGAACAGCGGCAGGCTCCGCTGGAAGAAATCCGCCTTGGTCTGGGTGTAATAGCGCACGTGGGGCTCGATGTATTGGCCGGCGCCCAAGGCGAAGCGGTGGGTATAGTCCAGCGTATGGGCCTCGATTTCCCAGTCATCCGCATAGTAACGGTACGACAGGTGCATGGTTTGCGTGTCGCTCAGACTGTGGATCAGCTTGGAATAAAGGATGGTCCGCTCCCTTTTATCCGGCCGGCTTTCATAGATGCGGTCGAGTTCGACGTCGCTGTCATTGGCGATACTGACCACCTTGTAAGGATCGGTGTGGTAACCCTCGGAGTACATGAAGCCGATATTGTTTTGCCACAGCGTCCTTGGGCCGAGGACACGGGTAACGCCGGCGATGAAATCGAACGTGTCCCGCTCGCCCTCGCCGAAAAGGCGCTGGTCGTTGACGTTGCTAAGGGGTTCGGGCGTGACACCGCCCGTTTGCGAGATTTCATCGTGGGCAAAACCGAGACCGGTGGTGAACGTGGTCAGTTTGCTGGCGGTATCCTTGGCGATGGTGAAACTGCCGCCCAGCGAGGTGTAATCGTTCTCCACCGAGACCGCCGAGCCGTACGTGGTCCGGAACGTGCTGCTGACTTCGTGTTCCCAGTCCACCTTAACGGCCAGTCGGGTATCGTCGAACGGCGCCAGCGCGGTAGCGTTGCCGTTGGCGGAGAACCCGCCCGAACCCGAGGTGCCCGTAACGCTGACGATGGTCGAAGATTGCACGCCGCCGGTCGGAGTCGAACCGGTCATGGTATCCAGTATCACCATCAGGTCGATGTTTTCGCCTTCGGCGATGGTTCCCGACACGTCGACGATGAACTTGTTTACCTTGACCCGGTCATCCGACTCGTTATACGACACAAAAGACGAATCGAACACCCAGTCGTTTTCAATGGCTTCACCTGAGGCCTGTTGCGACAACAGGGAACAGGTCGCCAGGGCAAGTTTTTGCTTTATGCCCTGATTGTCTTTAGTTGCAGCCACAGCCACCGCCCCCCACCGCCTTACCGCCGGTCGCGGCTTCTTTGCTGAAATAGATATGATCGTCCACGTAAGAGCTGAGCTTGTCGGGCGTCAGCTGCATTTCAGGACGCGCCAGTATGTTGCGCTCCCAGGGCCTGACTTCGGCGCAGCCCGACAGCAGCGCAACCGCCAGCAGGCCGGCCACGGCCAGGAATATGTTATCTGTCTTTTTCATCGTTTGGAGGCTTGCTGTTTCGCAATCAGCTTTTCAATGTGTGATTCGAGTTTTTCTTTATCGGAACCGCGGAAACCAATATGGCTTGAAACCAGCCTGCCCTGTTGGTCGATCAAATAAGAACTCGGCATGCCTTTTACTTTATAGGCTTCCGCCACCTTGCCGTCGGGATCAAAGGCAATAGTGAACTTGGGGCTGAGTTTTTTCAAAAACCCTACGGCGTCTTCACGCTTGGGATCGAGATTGATGGCGATGACTTTCAGATTCTTTCCATAGCGCGCCTGCATCTCGTCCATCCAGGGAAAGGATTTCCGGCATGGCTCGCACCAGGAAGCCCAAAAATCCACGTAGACCACTTTGCCCCGGTAAGAGGACAGCTTGACTTCGGATTTGAACGTGGGAAGTTTGAAATTGGGAGCCGGTTGGGCGGCGGATACCGCCAGGGGCAGTAACAGCAAGGCGCTGAAGAGCGCCGCGTATATCTTACTCCTTCTCACTTGTTATTCTCCCGATGGACTTAGCCGGTACTATTCCATATCGGCAAAAAACCATATCAGACATAGTTCACAAAATAAATCTTAAGAACAGCCGCGCGAAGTTCCCCCAGGAACGAAGTCAGAAAAATCTACAGGGAAGTCAAGTCTACAATTCAGTTTTTAAAGCCCGCAATCACCTGCTCGGCGTCCGCTTTCATGGGATGCCCGGGATATCCCTTTATAAAGGCGTTCAACGCCTGGGTCGCCCCTTCGATATCGTTGCCGGCGCCCAGCGCAAGTCCCTTGGCAAACCAGGCATTGGGCAGCAGTTCGCTGTCCGGATAGTCTTTAATGAATGCGTCCAGGGCCGCCACCGCCTCCTTGAACTGGCCGGCCTCAATGAGGTTCTGCGCTTTGCCGTAAGCCTCCAACTGCGCCAGAAAGGCGGAAGACTGAGTGCGATCGTCTTTCCAATAAGGCTTGAGCACGGTTTCAGTTTGCTCGGCGCCGCGTATGCCCGCTGTTGCGGTTAAACTCCTTTGCGAATTGCGGTTTTCCTCCGACTTCGGGCTCAGGCTGCGCAACCGCTGCCAGGCGCGATAAATG
>DASVCP010000412.1:0-3749 GCA_036381555.1 Gammaproteobacteria bacterium | reverse complement strand
CCCTCTCCCAGAGGGAGAGGGGGTCTATGGAGGAAACTATTCTAGGGCTTGCGGTGCCAGTATTTGCCGGCTTCGCGCCGGTAAAGCATCCGCGGATAAGTACCTTCGTTGCCCACTTCGAACATCATCGCGCCCTCGTCTCCCGTCACCCATACCCTGGCATTGTGCTGTTGGTAGCGGGCCACCACATCCGGCTTCGGAAAGCCATAACGATTCAGGTAACCGGCGGGAACGATGGCGTGAGCCGGCCGCAAGGCGTCGATGAACGCCGCCGTTGAAGAGGTCCGGCTGCCATGATGCGGGACCACCAGCAGCGCCACGGGGGCCAGCTTCCGGTCGCGCAACAAGCTCTGCTCGGCCTGCTCTTCAATGTCGCCCGGCAACAGTGCCCGCCCACCCGGTGCCGTAATCTGCAATACGCATGAGGCATTATTACCCTCGCCGGAGGCATCAGGGTGCAGGATTTCAAATCTTATTCCATCCCAACTCCATTGCTGCCCGGTTCTGCACCTGTCGACTGGCGCGCCGGTATACGACCGCCAGGGATGGCGGAAGTGCCGATCATGCAGGAGCTCATGATCGGCCCGTCCATCCCTGGACAGAGCCGATTCGAATGCAAAACGTTCCGGGACGCTGGTTAACACCGTGCCGACGGGTATCTGCTCGAGCAGCGCCCATGCGCCGCCGATGTGGTCGTTGTCGCCATGAGAAATCAGCAGCCGGTCTATGCGACTAATACCGAGCGAATACAAAAAAGGTAAAACCACCGCCTCGCCGGTGTTGAACCCCCCACTGAACCGGGGTCCCGCATCGTACACAAGTGTATGCCGCTGCGTTCGTACTACCACCGCCGTTCCCTGGCCAACGTCGAGAGCCGTCAGCCAGAACTCACCCGCCCCGGGCACCGGCGGTTTCGCCAGCAGCAGCGGCAGCAGCCATAACACGCCCACCCAGCGCCCCGGCAGACCGCGCGGCGCGAGTAATAGCGCCAGGCCGACAAATGCGCAGATCAGCGCCCACCAGGACGGTTCCGGCGGTAACCAAAGATTGAACGGCAGGTCACTGACCAATTCCAGCCACCGCCAGAATACCTCGAGCAGCCAGTCAGCGGCACTAAACAACCATTCCGCCAGCACCCGGCTTAACAGCGAAACCACCGCGGCCAGTAATACCAACGGTACGACGATCATGCCCACCAGCGGGATCGCGACCAGATTGGCCGCCACACCGCCCACGGCGACCCGGCCGAACCAGATCACACTCAACGGTAATATCCCCAGCAGCAACAGCCACTGCAACTTCCCCCACAACCAGCCCCGCCGCAGTATTGCACTGTTCATACGCGGGTTGTGCTGCCGGACAACTCGCCTTCCGACTGCCATGTAAATCAACACGGCCACGGCGCCGAAAGACAGCCAGAAGCCGGGATTCAGCACGGCAAAGGGATCGAACAACAAAACCAGAACCAGGGCCAACAGCAGTGCATAACCGGGACGCAACTGCCGGTAGGCCAGTATGCCCGTCAGACCGACTCCCAACATGATCAGGGCCCGTTGTGTCGGCAGCGCCAGGCCGGCCAGCATTGCGTAAACCACAGCGGCGACGTAAGCGGCCAGGGCTGCAATTCGCTGTCGTGGCCAGGCACCCGGCGTCAGCGGCAGTAATACACCCAACCGGATCACGGCCGCGTAAAACAGCCCGGCAATCAAGCCGATATGCAACCCGGAAATGGCGACCAGATGATTGGTGCCAGTCTCCAGCAATAGACGCCACTGTTCCTGAGTGATGTCGGCGCGATAACCCAGTGCCAGGCCGGCAATTACTCCCCGGTTATGCGTAGAGGGCGTCAGCGGGTATATATGTTCGAGTAATCGCTGCCGCCAATAATCGAGTTGATGCCGCAAGGGCGGTTCGAACAAAGTCTCCTTGCCGGTTACCCCCTCTTCAATCGCCAACTCCGCCCGTACATAACCCGTGGCCCGTATGCCCTGACCGAATAACCAGGCTTCGTAATCGAAACCACCTGGATTAAAAAAGCCGTTGGCCGGTTTCAGGCGAATGGTAAACCGACGCAACTCCCCTGCCCCGACCACCGGCAGCGGCTTTCCCCCCCGGGCGTACCAGTTCAGCCTGACTTTGAACGGCAGAGGCAACCGCGCCCGTGAGCCTTGCTGCGCCTGATCGACAATTTCAAACTCGAAGCGCACGCTGTCTTCCCGAATATCGGGTATCGAGGCGATATACCCCTGAACATCAAGATTGCGACTGATCAATTCCGGCGGCAGCGACTGAGCCAGACGCAGATGCGCAAAGCCCCAGGACCACGAAACACCCACGGTAAAGCCCAAGAGAATAAACCGGCCGGGTAGACGCCGACACCAATTCAAAACCGCCGCAAGCGGCAAAACCGCCCACAACCATGCGACAGAGGGCAACTCTGGCAGTTGCTGGACCGACAAAATACCCAGAAAAAAAGCAATCCCTGTTCGCGGCAGCATGTTTCGCCCCTTCGCGCCCTGCTTGTGGCCTTGTTGATAGCCCTGCCCTGTGCTTTTTCCCTCGACAGCGGATACAATTTGTACCGCTGACGATGGGAGCACTTTCGAATTCAAGACAGTCTAGCATCAATAGAACATAAAATTTAACTTTCAGCGCGATTTCATTCCACGAGATACCTCCATACGGTTATCGCCGCAAGCGCCATGCCCAGAAAATTTCTGAAAAAATTCTTTCCGACTCCCGAGCAGATCCGTACGCATGAGTCCCTGCATTTTCTCGGCGCGCTATTGCATGATCCCAACCTCTGGCACCTCAACCGCCGCTCCGTGGCCGGCGCCTTTGCTGTCGGCTTGTTCGTATGCTTCATCCCCATTCCGATGCAAATGGTGTTGGCGGCGATTGTAGCCATCATTTTTCGGGTAAACCTGCCGATCTCGGTTTCGCTGGTATGGGTGACCAATCCCGTGACCATGCCGGTGCTGTTTTATTTCGCTTATGTCGCCGGCGTCCTGGTCCTGGGTGTCGAACTGCAACCGTTCGCATTCGAGTTCAGCGCGGATTGGCTGTTCCTGGAACTCGGCACCCGCTGGCGGCCTTTCCTGCTCGGCTGTCTGATCATGGCCTCGCTCTCCTCGCTGCTGGGATTCATCCTGGTGCGCCTGCTTTGGCGGCTGCACCTGATCAGGCAGGTCAAGGAACGGAAACTGCTTCGGACTCTGCGATTAAACGGCTTGCTGAGCCATAAAAAAAATCGGGATACCGGAGAACGAGATGAGCCTGAGTGAGGCGCTGCTCCATCCGAACGTCCTGCTTGCCTTCGGAGCATATACCGTCACCGCTGCGGTCCTGTTATGGTTCACCTCTCGTGTCGCCATGCGCATTGACGATATGCCGGCGGACCACTGGTGGTACAAAACGTTTTCCAACTGGTATCTGCAGCATGTCTGGATACCGCTGATCCGCGTCTTCTCCGTAATCGCTTTTATCGTGCTGGCCTACCCCGTCCTGCTCGGGCTCGGCAAGGCCCCTTCCATTTTCGAGCTGCTCAACACGGACAGCCGCTTTAATACATTGCTCAACGTGCTGTTCTTCGTCACGCTCGGACTGTCGCTGCTGCCGGTCCTCGACAGGCTGCACGCCCTGGTGCTGCCCCTGCAAGGCATCGCGGCGATACTGCTGCTGGTGAACTGGTTGCTTCCTCTGCGGAATTCTCCACACATCGATTTCTGGCCGAGCCGTCGCCTGCTGGT
>DASVCP010000411.1:0-12257 GCA_036381555.1 Gammaproteobacteria bacterium | reverse complement strand
CGTGGTCGACGTGATCGATGCACGCGTACCGCTGAAGCGTGCCGGCAGCAATCATCTGGCCTGCTGCCCGTTCCATAACGAAAAAACCCCATCGTTCACCGTCAGCCAGAGCAAACAGTTTTATCACTGCTTTGGCTGCGGCGCGCACGGCACGGCGATCGGTTTTCTGATGGAATACGACCGCATGAGTTTCCCGGAAGCGGTCGAGGAACTGGCTCGGCTTGCCGGTATGGAGGTGCCGAAAGAGGCGGAGGCGGCTTTTACCAGTAAAAGTGACGAGTTCGCGCCTCTTTATGACCTGCTGGGCCAAGTCGCGAATTATTACCGGCAACAGTTGAAAAAAAGCACGATAGCCGTCGATTATCTGAAAAAACGCGGCATGAGCGGCAAAACAGCCCAGGCGTTCGGCGTCGGTTTCACGCCCCCCGGGTGGGATAACGTGTTGCGACACTTCGGCAAAACCGATGCTGACAAACAGAAGCTGTTGCGCACGGGCTTGTTGATCGAAAAAGACGGCGGCGGGTATTACGACCGTTTCCGCAACCGTATCATGTTTCCCATTCGCAACCGTCGCGGCAACGTGATTGGTTTCGGCGGACGCTGTATCGATCCAAATGACACCCCAAAGTACCTGAATTCACCGGAAACACTGCTGTTTCATAAGGGCCGCGAGCTATATGGCTTGCATGAAGTACAGCAGCAGCGCCCAAGAGCCAACACAATTTTAGTAGTTGAGGGTTACATGGACGTGGTGATGCTGGCCGAACACGGCGTCAACAATTCCGTCGCGACACTGGGTACGGCGACTTCACGCGAGCATATACAAACCTTATTCAAAACCGCACCGGAAATCATATTCTGTTTTGACGGCGATCGTGCCGGGCGGGATGCAGCCTGGCGCGCATTGGAAACCTCACTGCCAGAAATGGACGACCGTCATCAAATTAAATTCTTATTTCTACCTCAAAATGAAGACCCTGACAGTTACACACTGAAACACGGCCGTGACAAATTTCAATCCTTATTAGAAACTTCTACAGTTTCATTAGCCACATATTTATTTGAGAACCTGACAAGCCGCTTTGGAAAATCTCCTGAGGGCTTAGCTCAATTAGCCGACGAAGCCAAAGACTTGATCAGCAAGACACAAGATAATGTATTCCGTCAATTACTCTTAAAAGAATTGTCTGCCATAACCGGACTAACTGTAAAACAGCAACCTATACATTCACCCCAGAATCAACATCAAAGACTTCAAAAGATAAAACTAGTGAAAGGGGATGTTCGCACATTGATCATTGCATTGCTTACAGAACCAAGCTTTGCACAAATCGTGCGGTCTACTTCCGAGTTAAAACTATTAAACAATCCCGGCATGGATCTATTATTGGAGCTAATTGAGACCATTCACTCCAACCCCAATATGAATACCGCTATGATAGTTGAGCGGTATCGTGAATCAGAACATAGAGATGCCATTTCAATTTTGGCAACTGAAGAATTTTCTATTCCCAACCTGAAATCCGATCTTGAATCACTTAGACGCGTATTTACTGACGGAATTCAGCGATTACTAAGCAAAGCGCGAGATGAACGTTTTCAACAATTAATAAGGAAATCAGCCGACAAAACTATTTCTCCTGAGGAAAAGCAGGAATTACAATCTTTCTATGAGAAGAAAAATTCCTAAAAGCTTTGTCAGTACTCTCTTCCACCTCCCAGCCGTGAAAAATAGTTTCAAGACTCTCAATGCGAGGTCGTTTTTTCAAAGCTGTCGCCTACGAGTTACCCACAAAGAACGACGAAAAACATCCAACCTGGACAATTTGGCGCCAGCAACTGAAAAAAAGGCTTTAGAAGCACTACTATCACGCGCAATTAAAATTTCCTATTTTTCAATTACTTAGCTTACTTTCGCAATTCTGATGCCACTGCCCCCCCGTGTTCCCCGTGGTTTTTTCTTTAACCCTGGCAGGATTTGGCTATAATTCCCGGCTTCATAACCAACCCAATCATAGGTACCGGGAAAAATGAGCCAAAACTTCGTATTCACTTCCGAATCGGTTTCGGAAGGCCATCCGGACAAGATGTGCGACCAGATTTCCGATGCGATTCTGGACGCCATTATCGCCCAGGATCCGCATGCGCGGGTTGCCTGTGAGACGCTGGTAAAAACCGGAATGGTGGTGCTGGCCGGTGAAATCACAACCACCGCCAATATTGAATATGAGCAGATCGTGCGCAAAACGTTGCGCTCCATCGGTTACCAGGGCACGGCCATGGGCTTCGACTGGGAAACCTGCGCCGTCATCAATGCTTTGGGCAGGCAATCCCCGGATATTGCCCAGGGCGTCAATCGCGCCAAGCCGGAAGATCAGGGCGCCGGCGACCAGGGCCTGATGTTCGGTTACGCCAGCAACGAAACCGATGTGTTGATGCCCGCCCCGATCACCTACGCTCACCGGCTGGTCAAACAACAGGCCGAACTGCGTAAAAACGGCAAGCTACCGTGGCTGCGCCCGGACGCGAAGAGCCAGGTGTCGCTGCGTTACGAGCACAACAAACCGGTAAGCGCCGACGCCATTGTGCTCTCGACCCAGCACAGTCCCGATATCAAGCTGAAAGACCTGCAGGAAGCGGTGCGCGAAGAGATTATCAAACCGATTATGCCGGCCAAGTGGATGACGGCAAAAACCAAGATTCATATCAACCCGACCGGCCAGTTCATTATCGGAGGCCCGGTCGGTGACTGCGGGCTGACCGGCCGCAAGATCATCGTCGATACTTACGGCGGCATGGCCCGCCATGGTGGGGGTGCCTTTTCCGGGAAGGACCCGTCGAAGGTCGACCGCTCCGCCGCCTATGCGGGCCGCTACGTGGCGAAAAACATCGTCGCCGCCGGCATCGCCGAGCGTTGCGAAATCCAAATTTCCTACGCCATCGGCGTGGCGGAGCCCACCTCGATTTGTGTCGAGACGTTCGGCACCGGGAAAATCGGCAACGATCAGATCGAACAACTGGTACGGGAGCATTTCGACCTGCGGCCGTACGGCATACAGAAGATGCTCGATCTGCTGAAGCCCATTTACCAGGTAACCGCCGCTTACGGCCACTTCGGTCGCGAAGAACCCGGTTTCAGCTGGGAAAAAACCGACAAGGCGGCCGCCTTGCGAGAGGCCGCGAAAGTCGCCGCATGACGTCCCTTTCCCGGTAAACTCTTCAACAATCCGAGCCCGGATTGTTATAATTCGGGCTCTTTGCTTTAATTCCCAAGCCACCCGCTTGAGGAGCGTTGCAACCCCCGACCGCATAATGGTCAGGCCAGGCTCAAGAGGGTGTTATCAGTAACAACGGCGCTCATCCATAGATTCAGGAGTACAGGATGAGTGCTATTGCCAACAGTATGTTTTCCGATTGCAAAATCGCCGATATCAAGCTAGCCGATTGGGGCCGCAAGGAAATCGCCATCGCCGAAACCGAAATGCCCGGTTTGATGGCCCTCCGGGAGGAATTCGGCAAACAACAACCTCTGAAGGGCGCCCGTATCGCCGGCAGCCTGCATATGACGATTCAGACCGCGGTGCTGATAGAAACTCTGGCCGCGTTGGGTGCGGAAGTACGCTGGGCGTCCTGCAACATATTTTCCACTCAGGATCATGCCGCGGCCGCCATCGCCGCCGCTGGCATTCCCGTTTACGCCTACAAGGGCGAAACCCTGGACGAGTACTGGGAATACACTCACAAAATCTTTGAGTGGCATGACGGCGGCACACCGAACATGATTCTGGACGACGGCGGGGACGCCACCTTGCTGATCATACTGGGTAGTAAGGCCGAGAAAGATCCGTCCCTGCTCGACAATCCGGGCAGCGAGGAAGAGGAATCCCTGTTTGCCGCGATCAAAAAGCGCCTGGCAACACAACCGGGCTGGTACTCAAAGAACCTGAAAAATATCCGCGGCGTGACTGAGGAAACCACAACCGGCGTGCAGCGGCTGTACCAGATGCAGAAAAAGGGTGAATTGCCCTTCCCCGCCATCAACGTCAACGACTCGGTCACCAAATCCAAATTCGACAACCTGTACGGCTGCCGCGAATCGCTGGTCGACGGTATCAAGCGGGCCACCGATGTCATGATCGCCGGCAAAATTGCCTTGGTCTGCGGTTACGGCGACGTCGGCAAAGGTTGCGCCCAATCGCTGCGCGGGCTGGGCGCAACCGTGTGGATAACGGAAATCGATCCGATCAATGCACTGCAGGCCGCCATGGAAGGTTATCGCGTCGTCACCATGGAGGACGCCGCGCCGGTTGCCGATATTTTCGTCACCGCCACCGGCAACTTCCACGTCATCACTCATGAGCACATGCTGGCGATGCGGGATCAGGCGATCGTTTGCAATATCGGCCACTTCGACAACGAAATCGACGTCGCCAGCCTGAACAAATACGAGTGGGAAAATATCAAGCCGCAGGTCGACCACATCATTTTCCCCGACGGCAAGCGTATCATCCTGCTGGCCCAAGGCCGCCTGGTCAACCTGGGCTGCGCCACCGGCCACCCCAGCTTCGTGATGTCCAACTCCTTCACCAATCAGGTGCTGGCGCAAATAGAGCTGTGGAACCACCGCGAGAACTACGAACACAAAGTCTACGTGCTGCCAAAAAAACTGGATGAAAAAGTCGCCCGCCTGCACTTGCAGCGGATCGGCGCCAGGCTTACCCAGCTGACCCAAAAACAGGCCGACTACATTAACGTGCCGGTCGACGGTCCCTACAAGGCCGAGCATTACCGGTATTAAAAAACCTAGTTATCCGCAGATTGGCGCAGATATACACAGATTAATAATTCAATCAAATGATGGTTTTCTCCTTTATCGGGAAGAAAACACAAGGATTGAATAGAATATTCAGAAATAATCTGTGAAAATCTGCGTTCATCTGCGGATAAAGAATCTGTATGAAAAGCCAAAAAAAATTCACTCCAACCTACAGCTTCGAGTTTTTCCCGCCGAAAACCACTGAAGGCAGGGACAAGCTCTTGATTGTGCACGAGCAACTGGCGGCGTTAAAGCCGCGGTTTTTCTCCGTCACTTTCGGCGCCGGCGGCTCGACCCGCGACCGCACACTGGAAACCGTGTTGGATATCAAGCGCAACGGTAGCGACGCCGCGCCTCACCTGTCCTGCATCGCCTCCAATAGAACCGAGATCCAGGAACTGCTGGATACTTATAAAAGCGAAGGCATCACGCATTTGGTTGCATTGCGCGGCGATATGCCGTCAGGCACTTATGAAAGAGGCGAATTCGCACACGCAAACGAACTTGTCGCCTATATTAGAGAAACCACCGGCGATCATTTTTTTATCGAGGTTGCGGCTTACCCCGAATTTCATCCTCAAGCCAAAAGCGCCGACCAGGACATCGCCAATTTCATCCGCAAGGTAAAAAGCGGGGCCGACAGTGCGATTACGCAATACTTTTTCAATCCCGACGCCTATTTTTACTTTATCGACCGTTGCGAACGGGCCGGCGTGGATATCCCCGTCGTACCGGGCATCATGCCAATCACCAACTATGCGCGTCTGGCGCGCTTCTCGGACGCCTGCGGCGCCGAAATACCCCGCTGGATACGCAAGCGGCTGGAAGCCTATGAAGACGATGAAGCCTCGCTCAAGGCGTTCGGGGTCGACATCGTCACCCGTCTCTGCGAACAGTTACTGGCCGCCGGGTGCCCGGGGCTGCACTTCTACACCATGAACCAGACCGAACCGACCGTGACGATCTGGAAAAACCTTGGTTTGTAAAAAATTTAACCACGGAGAACACAGAGAATAAAAATCTGCCGCTTCGCGCTTACGATCAGTCACTTATTTGGCCAATTTACTGGCTAAAATTTTCCGGCTAACGGCAACTAGTTTTCTTCTTTAATTTATCTTTTTTCTTATCTCTGTGTTCTCCGTGCACTCCGTGGTTAGTGTATTTTCTTATGGATAACAAAGCTATTATTGAACGTGATCTGAAGGTTCTGTGGCATCCCTGCACGCAGATGAAGGATCACGAGCGGCTGCCGTTGATTCCAATCAAAAGC
Organism: Gammaproteobacteria bacterium; assembly: GCA_036381555.1. Taxonomy (GTDB): domain Bacteria; phylum Pseudomonadota; class Gammaproteobacteria; order HTCC5015; family HTCC5015; genus DASVCP01. The sequence goes on along the minus strand of DASVCP010000411.1, from coordinate 6,171 downwards.
GGCGACGGAGTATGGCTCACGGATTTCGACGGCAACCGCTACCTGGATGCCATTAGTTCCTGGTGGGTGAATTTGTTCGGGCATAACAACCCGAGGATCAATGCTTCGATACAGAAACAGCTCTCACAACTGGAACATGTGCTGCTGGCCGGCTTCACTCATGAGGCCGTGGTCACGTTGTCAGAGAAACTGGTTGCCGTTTTACCGCCCGGACTAAACCGGTGTTTTTATGCCGACAACGGTTCGTCGGCGGTCGAAATCGCATTGAAGATGAGTTTCCACGCCTGGCGGAACAGGGGATATAACGGCAAAACGAAATTCATCACCCTTGAGAACAGCTACCACGGAGAAACCCTGGGCGCGCTGGCGGTCGGCAATGTGGAACTGTACAAGAAAACCTATGCGCCTCTGCTAATGGATGTAATAACGGTGCCGTCACCGGATTGCTTTTACCGTACACCCGGCGAGTCCATGCGCGATTACAGCATTCGCCTGTTCCAGCCCATGCAAGCCGCACTCGAACGTCATCACAATGAGGTTTGCGCGGTTATTATCGAACCGCTGGTCCAATGCGCCGGTGGGATGCGCATGTATGATCCCGTTTATCTTGAACTGTTGCGCAAAGCCTGCGACGAGTTCAATGTGCACCTTATCGCGGATGAAATCGCGGTCGGATTCGGACGCACCGGCAGCCTGTTTGCCTGCGAGCAAGCCGGCATCTCACCTGACTTCATGTGCTTGTCCAAAGGTCTCACCGGCGGCTATTTACCGCTGTCGGCGGTAGTTACCGGTAATGATATTTATGACGCCTTTTACGATGACTACTCCAGCCTTAAAGCTTTCCTGCATTCCCATAGCTATACGGGCAATGCACTCGCCTGTAGTGCCGCGCTGGCCACGTTGGAGATTTTTGAAACCGAGGATATTATCGGAAAAAACCGGCAACTTGCCGATCACATGCGAAAGGCCAGCATGCATCTTGCCGAGCATCCCCATATAGCCGAGGTCCGTCAGCACGGTATGATCCTGGCAATCGAAATGATCAAAGACAAGCAGGCGCGCGAGCCGTTTAGCTGGCAGGAACGTCGCGGGCTGCGAGTGTACGAGTACGGACTGCAAAACCGTATGTTGATTCGTCCACTGGGTAATGTCGTTTATTTCATGCCGCCCTACGTTATCAGCATGGATGAAATCGAACTCATGGTCAACGTGGCGGCTGACGGAATCAACCGGGCTACTCGCGGTGCATAGTCCCGTTTACCAGATTTAATTCTTTTTGGCGGTTCAAACATGTCTTTGACTCCCCGGGTTTACCTCGCAATTCCCCTATCAGCCGGCAACTGCGTCACCCTGGATCAGCAGGCCAGGCACCACATCGTCAATGTTCTGAGATTGAAAACAGGCGCCGATCTGCTGGTCTTTAACGGACAGGGAGGGGAATTTAAAGCCAAATTAGTAATTTCCGGCAAACAGGCGGCTGTTGAGCTGCTCGACTTCTGCGAAGTCAACAGAGAATCCGGTTTGCACCTGCATTTGATTCAGGCTGTCTCGAGGGGCGATCGCATGGACCTGACAATTCAAAAAGCAGTCGAGTTGGGAGTTAACAGAATTACACCCGTTTTCAGTCTCCGCAGCGTCAGCAAACTCGATACGGATCGCCTGGAGAAACGCACACGGCATTGGCAAAGTGTATTGACAAGTGCCTGCGAACAATCAGGCCGGTGTATTTTGCCCGTGCTCGAGCATCCCATACCCCTGGATCGCTGGCTAAACGTGACGACGGACGAACCAAACCGGTACATTCTCGACCCGGAGGCGAATCAATCCATAAATGTCATCCCACAAAAACTTGCCGATTTGAAGTTGGTTGTCGGCCCGGAAGGAGGATTCGATCGACAGGAGCTGGAGTATGCCGAAGCCACAAACTGCATGCGTATCCGTTTCGGCCCACGTATATTAAGGACAGAGACTGCGGCCATTGCCGCTCTCGCGGCTTTGCAGTCACGCCACGGCGATTTGTTCCTTTAGCGGCGCGCGTTCAGCAGGGGGGGTGGAGAAGTTTACTTGATGTTGAAAGTCACTGAAGAACTACTGCGGATATTCAGCCTCTACACGTACTGGCTAATGTATGAGATCAACATCGACAAATCGGGAATAATCGCTTCAAATTCAGCATTAACCCAAACCTTGCTTTGCACGAAATCACTGTTTTCAGCCCCGCTAACCTGTTTGACGTGGCTTTCCTCGACTTCAATAGTCTTGGGGTTGCCTTGTACTGTTATGGCAATATAAGGGCGTTCAGTATCGTCAGCAAGGGAATGCAGTATCACCGCCTTCGTCTCACTGTTGAACTTTGGAATCGTTCCGCTGCTGGCCGCCTCGAAAGAAACCAACGGCACAGTCCAGCCTCTCCACTGCATTTTTCCTATTACGCCTCCCTGCAGGTCGACCACGATATCCATGTTCCGTCCTTCGACCACTTCGACCACGCTGGCGCGCGGCAACAGCAGACTGCACTGAAACTGAGGGATAACAACACATTCAATCAGGCCATCATCGACCATAAGCAAGGGCTACTCTTTGACTGTCTAGGCGGTTTTGCGGTGGAGCAACTCATCGATTTCTTTCATCAACTCGTTTTCCTGGAACGGCTTGCCCAGGTAACGATCGACGCCGATCTTGCGAGCTCTTTCCCTGTGTTTCTCGCCGGTTCTCGAAGTAATCATAATTATGGGAATACCTTGCAGGCGCGACTCCGACCGCACATGGGTCGCAAGCTCGAACCCGTCCATGCGCGGCATCTCAATATCCATCAAGAATAAATCCGGCGTTATATCCTGCAGCTGCTGTACAGCGTCCAAGCCATCCTTAGCCGTAACAACTTTCAAACGGTGACGACTGAGTATCCTCGCGGTAACCTTGCGAATCGTAATGGAGTCGTCCACCACCATAATGGTAATTTCGTCTTCCGGTTTGTTGAAAGGCAGGGTGCTTCGAGCCGGTCTGACTCGTGTGTCGGTCGACATGGCGTCGGAGCGGATAAGACCGGTAATATCCAGAATAATTGCGACCCGGCCGTCAGCCAGAATGGTTGCACCCGACAAACCCGGAATAGCGGCAATTTGCGGCCCCACCGGTTTTACTACGATTTCCCGCCTTCCCAACATGGCGTCGACATGCACGGCAACACGGCGCTGTCCGGAACGCATTAACAGCAACGGATAGCGCAATTCCGGAGAAAGGCTTTCCGGCAGCCCTACGCCCAGCATCACGCCAAGGTAAAACATGTCATACGTGTTGCCGGCGTATTCATAATCTTTTCGTTTACCCACCAGGTTTTCCTCGATTTCCTTGGCGGACAACAACGCTACGCCCTCGATGGACACCAGCGGTATGGCATAAACATCCTGCGCCAACTGTACCAACAGGGCCTGGTTAATTGTCAGGGTCAGCGGAAGACGAATACTGAACATCGTGCCCTGGCCGGGATCCGAAACAATCGTCAGGCTGCCGCCCAACTGTTTGATCTCGTTGTCGACAACATCCATACCGACGCCGCGTCCCGCTATTTGCGACACTGTCTCCGCGGTGGAAAATCCGTCGCTAAGGATATACTGAATGACTTCCTGATCGCTTTTATGTTCATCCGGCTCCATCAATCCGAGTTCGATCGCTTTCTTACGAATCCGATTCGCATCGATGCCGCGCCCGTCATCCACAACGTTAAGAACAATGTACGAGCCGTCTCGGTCAATCTCCAGGCGAATGGTGCCTGTTTCAGGTTTACTTGCGGCTACACGTTCGCTTTTCGGCTCGATCCCATGGAAAACCGCATTACGCAACATGTGCTCTAGCGGTGCCAGCATCCGCTCCTGAACCGAACGGTCGATTTCAGTATCGGCACCTAAAATTTCAAGTTCGACTTTCTTATCAAGCTGCAGAGCGGTCTGCCTGACAACCCGTCTTAATCGGGATGAAAGCCCCTGGAACTTAACCATCCGGGTTTGCAGCAACTCTTCCTGGAGTTCCGTGCCGACCTTGGACTGTTGTTGCAACAGAAATTCGGAGTTGCCGACCAAATCCGCCAGTGCTGCCTTGATATTATCCAGGTCATTCGCACTCTCGCTCAAGGAACGGGAAAGCTGCTGCATGTGCGAGTAGCGGTCCATTTCCAACGGATCGAACTCTTCATAAGGATTCTCTGCTTCACGCTCCAGGCGCGAGGCTATTTGGGCCTCGGTCTGAATTTCCATTTCCCTAAGCTGCCGCTGCAGGCGCACAACCGTTTGATCCAGTTCGCCCAGGTTAAAGTTGATATCCACCAGATGCTGACCGAGCCGTGAATAGTAGATATTCGCTTCACCGGCAAAATTAACCAGGTTATCAAGCTTGTCCGCCCTGACGCGAATCTGCTCCTGTTGTATCAATGCGCCATGTGCCTCGGCCGCATCAACGTCTGCTTCGACTCCAACAGAAACCGGCGTCTCGGCAATCAGCCCGGGCCGCAGCTCCTCACCGGCTTTCAACACAGACACGGGTTGTATGACCGTATCCTTCCCCTGAAGACCTTCTGTTCCTCCGGTCTCAAGCACAGGGTCTTGGGTGTTCGAACTTGAAACGCTTCTCCCAATGCGGACATCTTCCAGATGCTGCAGATACTCCTGTGGAACGGTTGGAATACGTCCCTGAGCAAGCAAATCGATCATGCCTAACAGCCGGTCGGCAGCAGCGGTCAACTCATCGGCCAGGCCGGAAGATGGTGCCAATTTGCCCGACGAAACAGAAATCAAAACGGATTCCAGCGTATGACTTAAGTCACCCAGGTCGGACAAACTTGCCATGCGCGCCGAACCTTTCAGCGTGTGCAATTGCCGCATGATTTCGTTGATATGACGGGGTTGAAAACCCGAACTTTTCCAGGCTTGTAATTCCTGCTCAATGGTGGTGAGGATTTCCGGCGCTTCCTCCAGAAAAATCTCAACCAGTTCGGTGTCTATCTCAACAGGCTCAAGGTAGCCTGTTGCTTCAAGCTTTTTTTCGCGAAAAACCTGCAAATCACGCTCGCTTGCGGCCACGAGGCCGGTCAAGCGTTTATGTAAATCGTCATTCTCGCTCAGTTCGGAGGTGTGTTCCTTGAGGTGCGCAATGCAACCTCGAATATACTGCACGACATCGTTCAGTATATCCAGATCGTCCTCGTCCCAAGGGCGGCCCAATTCGGCCAGATGATTGGCATGCTGTTCGAGCAACTTTGCCTTCTCGGCAATCATCATGAATTTTGCAGTCCGGGAACTCCCATGCAATGTATGAAGCGCTCGTATCAGAGCTTCAAGATTACGCGATGAGACGGAACCCTGCCGCGCCTTTTCACTGATTCGTTCGATTTCCTGCAGGTGCGTTTCCGCTTCTTCGGAAAAAATATCCAGCAAAACAGGATCAGCGCTTATGCTCAGGTATTCATCCGTTAAATCCGAAACCGGACCCGGAACCTCCTCGTTTGGTCCGTCAGAATCGACTAATTCTATTTTTGGCAAAGCACTTTCAAGGGATGCATCTTCCTGCAAATCATCGAAAGCAAATTCGCCGTCTTCATCTTCATCCATATTCTCAACATTTTCGCCCGCTGCCTGACCGGCATCTCCCTCGAGCTCAATAACCTCATCCACATCCAGTGCATCAATAGTGTTGCTCAGCGAATCGTCGGATTCGCCATGGATATCATCATCGACTTTTGATGCAACACCGCCGCTTACGGGCGATGCCGGAGCATCCGCTCCGCTCTCCGCCTGGTAGGCCTGATTGACGGCGATCGCGTCAGCGCGCTGCATCAACTCGAATACGTTGTCAACAGGCTGGCGATTACCCCGAATCTGTTCAATTAACTGCGGCAACACAGCCACAGACTCTTCGATAACCGCAAAAAGCGCCGGAGATTCCTTGATGGTGCCGTCAATCAGACGATTAAGCATGTTCTCGATTGCCCAGGCGAACTCACCGATCAAGGTGGCGCCTATCAGCCGGCCGCTGCCTTTGAGGGTGTGGAAGGAACGACGGATAGTTGTCACCGCCTCGCGATCCGATACATTGTCTCTCCACGCGGGGAACAGACTACTGATCTTTTCCAACTCTTCCAGCGCCTCTTCGATGAAGACATCGATAATGTCTTCGTCC
>DASVCP010000410.1:0-4060 GCA_036381555.1 Gammaproteobacteria bacterium | reverse complement strand
GTTGACCACCTCCATCATCATTTCCTGGGCCTGCTGCGGATGACCGGCGGTTTTACCCTCGCCGTACATATCCAGCGCAAAGGCCGTATAGCCCAACTCCGCCAACTGCCGGGCCCGATCGCGGACGTAGTCGTTATGGCCCCACCATTCGTGCACCACCAGCACGCCGGGGCGTTTGCCGGCATTCCGGCTGTAGGCCAAAAACCCCTTGAAGGGTTTGCCATCCACAGCGTAATCGATTTCCTCGGTCACCACGATCGGCATCGATTCGGCCAACGCTTTCAGATTAGCCAGCCCGTCTTCGTAGTCGGCGGCCACCCACGCATTCATCATCACACCCATGTAACGGTTCAGCGGGTTCCGGCCGTGCTCGGCTTCGAAGGTCCAGGTAACGTTGACACCCCGACCCCGCGGTTCCAACACAAACGCCGCTTGTGCACTGCCCTGCTCACCGCCCTCGTCACCGAAGTTCAACACGGTAGCCACCCGCTTGTCGGGTTCGGACTCGACGATTTCCTGGCTGCCTGCGCGCAACTGCTCACTGTCCCAGTAAAGCTTCGCGCCCACGCCGCTCTCCGGCCCTTCGAAACGGTACTGTGTCTCCGGATCGCGCTCGGCCCAGGGCGACCAGCGGTTGAATTCACGAAAGTTATTCACCAGCGGAAAGACCGTCTCGGCCGGCGCGTCGATCAGCACACTGCGTGAGATGCGACTTTGCGCCGGTAACAACAGGCCGATAACGGCCAGTAACGCCAGCAACCCTACAGCAAACAACAGAATTTTCTTCAGAATATTCATTGAAGCCCCCAGGGATTGTTAATCATCGCCAAGAGTAGCAAGAAAGCCGGTTGAACTGAACCGGCACGGCTTCCGCGACACAACACTGAATCGACAACCGCAATCGAGTATCATGGCGTCCTTATCTACTAAGGAATAATTTCCCGTCATGATTCCGCTGCAGGACAACGTCCCCACCCGGACAACCCCCTTCATAACCGTGGCCTTCATCGCCCTGTGTGTGCTGGTGTTTCTCTGGCAACTGTCGCTGGGCCCCGCGGTGGAAATAGCCGTGTTCCAGTACGGCGCCATTCCCGCGACATTGTTCGGCATCCAGCAACTGCCGGCGGACGTGGCGGTGCTGCCCACCTGGGCCACGCTGGTCACCTCCATGTTTCTGCACGGCGGCTGGATGCACCTGATCGGCAACATGCTGTACCTGTGGATTTTCGGCAACAACGTCGAGGACTCGATGGGCCACGGCCGTTTCATCGTGTTTTACATTCTCTGTGGACTGGCGGCGGCGTTCTCGCACGCGATTCCCAACGCGCAATCGGTCGTGCCGATGATCGGCGCCAGCGGCGCCATTTCCGGCGTGCTGGGCGCCTACCTGCTGCTTTATCCCCGCGCGCAGGTGCTGGTCGCCGTGCCCATCGTGTTTTACCTGCACATCGCCCGCTTTCCCGCCGCGCTGATCCTGGCGCTGTGGTTCGTCATCCAGATCGTATCGTCAATGGGACCGCAGCAGGAAGCCGGCGTCGCCTGGGGCGCGCACGTCGGCGGCTTCGTCGCCGGGATGGTATTGATTCCATTCTTCAAAAGACGTAACGTGGGTTTTTTCGGCCGAGGCCGGTACCGTTAGCATTCTCGCTCAAACACGCTTCGCATGAAAATATCGGTGATTATCCCGACTTTTGACCGCGCGCATACATTAAAACGCGCCCTGGACTCGGTGCTGCAACAAACCCTGCCGGCCGATGAAATTATTGTCGTCGATGACGGCTCGACCGACGAAACAGCGGATTTAATGCGCACGGAATACCCAAACGTCGTTTACCTCCGCCAGGACAATGCCGGCGTCAGCCGCGCGCGCAACACCGGCATCAATGCGGCGCGCAACGACTGGCTGGCGCTGCTCGATTCCGACGACGAATGGCATCCTCGAAAACTCGAACGGCAAACCGAAGCCCTGCGGGCGCAACCGCAACACCGCTTGTGCCACACCGACGAGATCTGGATACGCAACGGCAGGCGCGTGAATCAAATGAACAAACACGCCAAGCGCGGCGGCCGGATCTTTCAACATTGCCTGCCGCTGTGCGCCATCTCGCCGTCATCGGTGCTGATGCACCGCGGCCTGCTCGACGAAACCGGGTTGTTCGACGAAACCCTGCCGGCCTGCGAAGACTACGACCTGTGGCTGCGCATCACCGCCAACCATCCCGTGCTGTATTTAGACGAGGCATTGATCACCAAGTACGGCGGCCATGACGACCAGTTGTCACGCAAACACTGGGGTATGGACCGCTTTCGTATTCAGGCATTGGAGAAAATCATCAACCGCGGCGATTTGAAGCCGGACGACCGCCGTGCGGCACTGGAAACACTGGAGCAAAAACTCGACATCCTGCTGACCGGCGCGCGCAAGCACAGCAATGAAGAAATACTGCGGTGTTACACGATGAAGCAACATGTTTACAAACGAGAGCTGGCGCGGTGCCTCGATGCTTAACCTGGTCGTCGCACTCAAGGCCGAAGCCGCGCCGCTGATCGCACACTACGGCCTGCGCGCCCGCGCGCCGAAAGGTTTGTTTGCCCTGTACGAAAGCAGCCATGAAAATGACGGCGTCGCCCTGGTTGTCAGCGGCGTCGGCAAAACCGCCGCCGCCGGCGCGGTGACTTACCTGCACGCCGTGACAGGCGAGCCGCAACACGCCGCCTGGCTGAACATCGGCATCGCCGGCCACCGCGACCATGCATTGGGAACGTTATGGCTGGCGCACAAAATCACCGACGCGGCCGCCAACCGCAACTGGTACCCGCCGCAAATCCTCGCATCGACATTAATGAGCCGGGAACTGCTGTGCGTCGACACACCCGAAGCCGGCTACACCGGCGATGCGCTGTACGACATGGAAGCCGCCGGCTTTTACGCCGCCGCCTGCCGCTGTTCCACCGCCGAACTCGTGCAGTGCCTGAAAATCATTTCCGACAATGCGCAATCGCCCGCCAACACACCCGGCAATCCGTTAAAAGCCCGCGACGTCGAAGCGCTGGTGGCGGCACAACTGCCCGCGATAACCGATTATGCCGAGGCGTTGGAAAAACTCGCCCGACAATTGCAGTCGCGGCAACTGCCGGACGATGAACTGCAACCGTACCTGCAACACTGGCATTTCACCGTCACCCAGCGGCACCAACTGAAAACCCTGCTGCAACGCCGGCGCGCCCTGCAACCGGGGCAACCGTTATGGCGGGAGGAATACCGGCAACTGCCAACCGGCAAACAGGTGCTGGCCGCGATTCAACAACAGGTCGACAGTTTGGCTGTGCGTTTTGCTTGATAAAGGGATACAGGGTCTCACGCTAAGGCGCAAAGGCGCGAAAAAACAAAATGTATTATTCTGACTTAACTGTCCAGGAACGTGGAATCCATTCACAACAATGTACCTACGGGGGGTTTAAATTCTTCGCGGCTTCGCGCCTTTGCGTGAGATTGCATTTTCAGGAATAAAACACCATGGCCGGTATCGATACCGTTTATTTAGAAAAAGAAATCGCCGATCACCCGCGCACGCAAGCCGTGCTCGCGCGCCTGCCGCGCGCGCGGCGGATTGCCTGCGAACGCTACGGCGAAGTCTTCAACCCCAAGTCGCAGAACTTCCGCCTGCAGAAACAACAGCCCGCGCTGATCCTGGCGCGCAAGCACGACGGCCGCGTGCTCGAAACACCGGCCGGTTACGGCATCGGCGGCAGCCGGAACTATTACTTCTCCCACATGCTCAACTGCGTCTACGACTGCCGCTACTGTTTTCTTCAGGGCATGTACCGCTCGGCGCATTATGTCTTGTTCGTGAATTACGAGGACTTCGAAAGCGATATCGACAAAACGCTGCAAACCGACCCTGGAAAGAGTGCCTGGTTCTTCTCCGGCTACGACTGCGACAGCCTGGCGCTGGAACCGGTTTCCGGCTTCATCACCCACTGCCTGCCGTTCTTCGCCGCCCGCCCGAACGCCAAACTGGAAATCCGCACCAAAAGCACGCAAACGCGATCGCTGATC
>DASVCP010000409.1:0-4135 GCA_036381555.1 Gammaproteobacteria bacterium | reverse complement strand
TCCGCGCTGCGATATGGAACATGCAAGCCGAAATAATCGTCCAAGTCGTCTGGGTGCGCCCATCCTTCAGCACGCTTGATTTCATTTAAGGTATAGAACGGACCTTTACGAATGGAGCCGTCGCCGTTAATGGACACCATGATGGCATAAAAATATAAGTCATCGTTGTCTTGGATGTCGCCCATCCCCGCCTTCCACATGCCTTCCGTTACAAGCGCCTCGCTGATTTCATAAAATGTCGTTAAAGGCGCTCCGGGAATCGGCGGATTCGGGTCTTGACCTACCTGCCGCACTTGCTGGTCCAAAAAAGAAGCATGTTGGCCGTTTCGAGGATCGCCACACTGCTTGGGCGCAGTATTCGTACATAGTTGGTCCCGTCGCACCGTCCATCCCACGGTTCTGTATCTGATGGACGATGTTGCAGCCGTGCTGGTGATCTCAAAACGAATTTTCCCTGACTCCGTATAAACATTCGGAGTTTCGGCAAAGACTTGTCTCGGTAGCAATGGCAATAAAAAAAGGCATGCCATCGTAAGGCATACCCACTTTTTAACGATGCTTTTAATCATATTATTCAACCTTCCTGATCAGTTGGTTGTAGAATAAACTTGCGGTGGCCACCTTCAACGTGCTGCCCCAGTCTCCCCCAATATTTGTTCCTAACGCAATGTCGGCGTAACCTTCATACCATACATTTTTTTCAAGAGGAGTATCGTTGGGCACCCATGTGCCTTTCTCATACTTCAAATCATTGGGAAACCATGTATCATAAATCAAGTCCTTGCGCTCTGAATAGGATACGAATTTAATCCTGAATTTGGACCTTACATAATTTTTACCAAAACCGTCACGGTAAATCATCGACGGTTCCGGATCAAGATAACCTTCGACTTGAATTTTGTTCTCCTTTACCCAATCCACATAACGACGAATATACTTTAGTTCGGCATTGGAATTTTGCATTTTTGTAGCGAATAAAGCCTGCGCCCACGAATCGTCGATCGTGTTGTAATCCACATTCAGCCACAGCGCGCCGAACGTTTTCAGCCGGTTCATCCATATATCCACGTTTTTCTTATTGAATTCCGGTATGGTCGAATAGAGCACCGAAGAAACCTTGCTGTCCGTAGGATGCGAGTAGGGATAGGCCATTTCATAGGCTTCATTCGGCACATCGGCCAGAATGTACGGGTAATCTTTCGCGTTCTTCGGCAAATGGGTTGTGCGAATCAGACGGCCCCATTCATCGTACTTTGCATTGGCATCTTCTTGTGTGGAAATGAAGACGGTCGATGTCGGGCTATCCCAATTCACTTCCGCCCCCAGCGCTTCGCTGACAAAACGCAGCGGGACAAACGTCCGGCCGCCGCTGGTGATCGCCTTCGAATCGAAGGTCACTTCATTACCATTGACGAGCGTCTTGCTTTCGCCGATCGTAAGCACAATATGCAGGTCGTCCCGCTCAATCGGTACGGTCATGGTTTTGGGCTCCCAGCCTACGTTCGCGCCCATCTTTTCCGCGATGAATCGAACCGGCACGAGCGTCCGGTTGTTTTCATCGACAAATGCTTGCGCATCGGGAAACCAGATTTTTTGTCCGTCCATGACGACGCTGACAAAGGACGGAGGGTTGCTCGCCGCGCTTGCCGTTACGGTGAACAAGCTGCAAATCATCGCGGCGACAAGTCCTGCAAGTACCCATTTTCTCACGCCATTCGCTCCTCTCTTAATAGGGGTCATGACAAGTTTGGAAGATTTCGGCTGTCACGTTCATCATAGAACCGATCTGACGGCGTGTCCACTTTCCGAAATCATCGCCGTCTCGTTAAGATGGCGGGACCGGACAGTCCAGCGGCATATAGCCTTTTTGCGCTGCCGCTTGTTCGCTGGAAAACGTCTCTTCCGCCGGATAAGCAAAGCCGCATGTGCTGCGATAATACACCTTCATGCTTCCTTTCCTGGCCCCGACAATCTCCGGCTTCTTGAGCACGCGGCTTCCGCCGAGCGCATAATGGTTGTAAAACTTGCCTCCCATCGGAATGCCCTGGATAAAGGCAAGCACCCCGACATCATTCACGGTATTGTGCCATTCCTCCTGCGAAATGGTCGGCAGCATGAAGGTGTAAGAAAAGCCGTATCGGGAAACCGATTCGTTGTGTTTGTTGATCCGGTAGGCGAGTTCGTCTTCAATTGCGCGGACGATGGTGCTTCGGCGCACCTGCTCAAATCGCTCCGCATCCTTTAATAGCGCAATATTCGTCTGTTGCCCGACGTCGGCCCGCAAGCCTTCGTGCCAGCTCCGGCTGCCCGCATCGTAAGCGAGGACGATATCGTCCAGCGTGAACGAAAGACTGTTGCCCGATGAATCGGCGTAAGCATACGGCTTCTTCGCTCCCCAAACCGGTTTCCGTTCCGTGTTCCCGTCGGCTCCCGTCCACTCCTCCTCGGCATAGACGTAGAAACCGTCGTAACCAATCACCGCAATAGCCGGGATATACCGACCCAGTACGCCTTGGGCAACGGGATCGTCGGCAATGCCGAAGCTTGCGTACAGCGTCCGATAAAAAGCGGCAATCGCCTCGTCCTTGTTCAGCGCCACCCGCTTGGCCGATTCGTATTGCGTCTCCCGCCGCTGGTCGGTATTGACGGTCAACATCCGCGCCGCGTCATCCACCGCCGCATCCAGCGCGGCGTTATAGCGCAGCTCGGAGAGTAGCGCCTTCCGCTGCGTTTCGACCTCGATCCGGTTCACGGTCGCAAACGGCAGGAAAATGAGCGCCCCGACAATGGCCCATTCAATCAGCCTCATTGCGCACCACCCCGCCGTAAGGAATGAAGATTTTTTCGTTTGGACTGATGGCCTGGTTCAGAAAATCGAACAGGATCGTGCCGGGAGTCCGGTTCGTATTTTTGACCGCGACCGCAAACGTGTCGCCGACCCGCAGCTTGTAGCGTCGCGCCGGATCGTCTTTTGCGGCCGCGCTGTTCGGGAACAGAACGGGCAGGATCTGCGCGTTGTAAAATAGGTCGTAGTGCACTTCGTAGCTGCCCCGAAACGTATCCGGCCTTGTCGGGTCGTCGTAAACCGGCACGTACTTTTTGCTTCCGTGTTCCATTTGCACATCGAAGGTGTTGCCCGTTGCCGCAATCGCCTCCATAAAGTCCGTATACATGCTCGGCGACACAAAGCCCTTGTCCCGCACTGCATCCACAAACGTTGTCGTCGCTTTCAGGACGACCAGTTCCGAAATATCGTCCTGCTGGTCGAAGGCTGCGGAAATGGGGTAGAGGTAGAGCAAAAGAACGGCAATGAGCGCCGCGAAAACTTTCGAGAAACTGTTCATGGCATTCTCCTTAGCGTAAAGCGAAAATGAGACGCACCAGTTGTCCGGACGCATCTCGCTGGGCGACTGCCGTATACCGGGCATTCAGGCGAATGCCGGCGGGGACGAACTGGTCCCGATCGAGCGGCGGCACGTATCGAACGCCGTCCACCACAATTTCCGCGTCTCCCGTCTCCAGCCGGGCAACGGATTGCGCTACCTCTGCGCCGGATACGGTGCCGTCGCCGGCAATCGGCGAAAACGTCATCTGCATGTTGCGATCCAGCGACTTTCCCGACACATAGGCGGTGGCGTTCAGCACGGCCCCGGTTTGAAAGAGCAGCAGTCCGCTCGTCACGGCCATCAGAAAGAGAAGACAGGCCACGCTCATCTCCAGCATCGTTCTGGGGGCATGTTCCATCGGTTTCCTCCTTGGAAAACCGGGGCGTCCGTCTATACCCGAAAGGACGCCCCATCAGCGTTGTGATGTCTGTAAGGACGCTTATTGCTGCCGAAACACAATGCCGCGAATGACGTTGCTGCTGTCATGCACCAGTTGCGCCCGAAATTTGCCGCTCGGATTGACGTAGTTGATATTCGCCTCATCGAGCGCATGGCTCAGTTGCCCCGGCGCTTCACCAACCACTGAGCCGTAAGTCACGCTGTCGATCGGAACACCCGTGTTGATCACCTTGCCATACCACTGGCCCGCCGGATTTTTCCCGGTGACAATCTGGATGCCGAACTCTTCTTTATCGCTGAACTTGCGCAGCGCGTTGACCACCTGACTGCCCGACAACGTCGTGTTGTCG
>DASVCP010000408.1:0-2829 GCA_036381555.1 Gammaproteobacteria bacterium | reverse complement strand
CCAGGGCAGCACCGACAACACCAGGTCCCCCAGCGTTATTTTGCGAATGCCCTTGATCTTGCCGCACAGAGCGTCGGATATCATAAAGGAGGCATTGCGGCTGTACTTGCGCAGACCGGCCGGCGAAATGTCCATCGGCATGGGAATGCGAACCGGGCGGCCCGGCGCGTCGGGATCGAAAAACGAAGCCATCTCGAAGGGACGGGTCGGATCGCTTAACAATGTGGGATGAAACGGCCCGCAATTGGGCGTTTCGTAGACGCAACGGATAACGAACCAGGCATCGCGCGCGCTCAGGGAACTGCTGTTCGGCCGTGCCTGCACTTCCGGAATTGCGGTGTTTTCATCGAGGGGAATGGCGGCCGTGATCAGCTCGGCAAGCTGATCGATTTTTAAATGTTCGATTTCATAAGCCGCCAGGTCCGATGTGTCCGTGCCGGGCGGCAACGTAACCGTGAGTTCGATTTGCGAGGGATATAAAATATCCGCCAGGGGAAACAAAAATTGCGGCCAAAGCGAATGCGGGTCTCCGGCTGCATGGGCTTTTTCCGAACTGTAAAGTTCTTCCACCGCCTCCAGGTTGTCGGCGATATCCGGGCTGACAATAACGCGATGCAGGACGGCCAACAGATTATCTTCAATATCGTTGGTGTAATTTGTGGTCGCCAGTTCGGCGCGTAAAAACCGACGGTTTGCAACCGGCCCCGTGGTGATGTCGTTCCCGATCCTCACTGAATTCAATACATCGAAAACCGCCCGTTCCGCGGACGTCAATGTCGCAAGCGCGGTTGGCGAAAACGTATTGTTCTTGATCAGCAGCCAGAGGTTGTTCAGATATTTTTCCAGGAACCCGGCAAGGTCGATGAGGACATACCAGGAAGCCGTCTGAACCTGTTCTCTCGAAATCAGCACCGTACGGTTGTTTCCACCGGAAGGCGGCGAGCCCATGTCGTCTTCAATGGCCGACAGGGATCTGTTTGTGGCGTTGCTGCCGCCCGCCAGGTTGGCGCGGTCGTTGTTGGTCAGGGTATGCAGTGATTTCCACGGCGCTGCGATCTGCTGGGCAAACAGGGTTTTAACCGCTTCACGCTTTTCCGCGTTTTGTTGTTCCTGTTCGGCGTCATCGCCCGCCGGCGTTTCCACAAACGTTCTTGCATTCAGGTAGGCTTCGCGGCGACCCACCGGGATCAGGCCGGACAGGAGCTTGCGGTTATAACCGTTGAGATCACTAAAGCCGACGGTGAACATCGGGAGGCGCTCCTCCGCCGCCGCCAATTGATCGGGATGTAAATCACCGACATCGCGCCACTGATACCCGCTGTCCACCCCCACATGCGCGTATTCCGTGCAATTCTGGATTCTACCCTGCACTACTTTTATTTCACCGTTGGCCAGTTGTTCGGCGGTCTCGTCATCGTTCGGCGTAATGCGGCGAACGACGAAAGCGGGCCGTTCCAGCTTATTTGGACTGATGCCGCGATCGGGCAGGCCGGCCTTGCGGCATACCAGCGACGCTGTCACCAGGTAAAACCGCTGCTGCGAGGGCTGGTACAGTTTCAACAGACCCTCGCTCGAAGATTGCGATTGACCGGCCTGCCCGATATTTTTATTCAAACGGGCGATATCGCGTTTCTGTTGCGCGCTGAAAAAAGACACCGGCTCTGGCACAACGAGTTTTTTCGCGGTAGCCGGCTCGGCCATGGGTTCACGCCAGGTTTCCGGCACAGCTTCCCACTCGCCCAGGCGATCCGGGTAGTAGCTCATCAACGCCAGCAATTCGTCCATGAAGGTGTCGTTTTTGAAACGCAGAATCGCCGGACGGTTGAATCTCTGCCGCTGCTGCGGATCCGTCAGATCGCGCTGCCACAACGGCGACGGCGCCAGCCACTTGGTATTGTGTTTTAACACGGGTGTTACCATATGTTGCCCGCCCCCGGCGTATAGGATGCACTGATCACGCTGTTGCTGATGACGGTATCCGCCTGCACCACGCCGCTGAAGCGCGACATACCGGCGTCGACGGTAACCATGCCCGCGGAAATTTTTACGTTGCTGCCGTTGATGGTCACCATGGCCGAGGCGTTCACCGTGATGCCGCTGGTTTCCAGTTTTACCGAATTGCCGTTGCTGTCGCTGATGTCGATGGAACCGGGACCGTCCTTCAAAACCACCTGCTGTCCGCCCGGCGTTTTCAATGTAAGGCTTTCCTGGCCGTCACTGTCGTCCAGGGTGATGACCACACCGTTGCGTGAACGCAGGGTTTTAACGTTGTTCTGTCCGGCGCCGTCCATGGACTCCGGCGGGGTATCGCTGCCGTTCCATAGCGCGCCGATGACATAAGGCCGGCGGGTGTCGCCCGCCTCGAAACTCACCAGCACTTCGTCGTCCACGTCGGGAATAAACCAACTACCACGGTTGTTGCCGCCCATCATGGTGGCGAGCCTGGCCCATACCTCGTATAGATTGCCTTCGTTATCCGGCGCCCAGGGTAATTTTATTTTTACCCTCCCCTGGCCGTCGGGGTCCGCGATATCCGTTACGGTTGCACAATAAACACCGTAGAAACGCCCTCCCAATCCACGCGAGCTGCGCGGATTTAATTGTTCAATCTGTGCGCTTGCATCGAACATTATTGAGTACCCACTGCCGGGCGTTCCACCTGGATCTGCGTCCGGAAACCGGCGACGACATCGAAACTGTGGCGCACCTGGCAGACATAGTAGGCGCCGTTGAACATTGAACCGACGCCTTCCAGCTGCACGTAACTACCCACACGGACGCGTCCGTCCCCATCCAGCATGGCCCGGCCGCTGACAAACCGGCGGGCCA